>CAYSRI010000025.1:0-6945 GCA_964433405.1 uncultured archaeon
GCTTCGGTTTGTATTTCTTTGGGATCGAGGATAGTTATAGTTGGTAGCAACATCGTGAAGTCTAGGAACGTAATGGAATCTGCTAGGAAGGTTAGAGAAGCTATTGATAAGAAGTCAGGAACCTATGTTAAGAAAAGCATGGACGAGGAAACAAGAGAGCTTTTGATGAAAGTTTCAACTCCAAATGTAAGCGATGCAATGCATCGTGCCAGAGCAATGAGTGGGGTCTATCCTCTGGTAAGGGGTAGGAAGATAGTGGGAAAGGCCGTAACTGTCAGCACGATGGACGGGGATTGGGCCAAGCCTGTTGAGGCTATAAATGTGGCTGGAGAGGGCGATGTATTAGTTATAAAGTGCTCGGGAGACACAACCGCAGTATGGGGGGAACTTGCAACTAGGAGCTGTCTGAACAGGAAGATTGCGGGTGTCATCATTGATGGCGCTGTTAGAGACGTTGACGACATAAGAGCGCTCGGATTTCCGGTTTTTGCCAAGAGAGAAGTTCCAAACGCCGGCGAACCCAAGGGATTTGGGGAGATAAACGTCCGGATAATCTGCGGTGGAATAGAGGTTAATCCGGGGGACTGGATTATCGCTGACGACAACGGGGTAATGGTGATACCAAAGCAGCGTGCCTATGAGGTTGCGAAGAGGGCTTTTGAGGTGAAGAAGTCAGAAGATAGGATTAGGGGAGAAATAGAGGAAAAGGGTCGAACTCTTGCGGATGTGGTTGAGCTTTATAAATGGGAAAAAGTTCAATAGACAATTGTCGAAGTTGATATAGTCAATTAGTTAAATTTATAAGCTGAGAGAAAAATTAGCCTTGTGGAGCACAGGAGATTTGCAGAGAAAGTGTGCGGCGAAATAGCATTAGCAGATCATCCTGGAGAGGCGATGAAAAAGTGGAGACAGATATTTTCAATTTCTCAGAGCGAAATTGCAAGAAAACTCAATATATCCCCTTCAGTCATAAGCGATTATGAAGCAGGAAGAAGAAGTCCGGGTGTAGCTTTTATAAAGAAATTCGTTTTGGCTCTTTTAGAGATCGATTCGCATAGGTCGAACCCCGTAATCTCCAAATATCGTGAGCTTCCTGAGCTTTCATCGGCAATTATAGACATTGCCGAGTACTCGAGAGGTGTAACCATCGGCGAATTCTGTGAAAAAATCGAAGGAGAAAGACTTAACGAATTTGAGAAGACTGTTAATGGTCATACGGTAATAGACAGTCTCAATGCTATATTGATGCTGAACGCATACGACTTCTACAGACTCTTCGGGTTTACAAGCGAAAGGGCACTCATTTTCACGAAGGTAACTAGTGGAAGATCGCCTCTGGTTGCAGTTAGGGTTTCTAGCTTGAAACCCTCTGCCGTAGTTCTTCACGGAGTCGAGAAGATCGACGAGATGGCAATAAAAATTGCCGAAGTTGAGAAAATTCCACTCGTTCGTACGGAAATTGAGGTTGGAGAGATGATTGGAAGATTGAGGAGGGATTTTCTGTGATAGGAATTGTTTCTTATGGTACTTACATACCTAGATTCAGGATCAGGGTAGAGGAAATCGCAAGGATTTGGGGGGAGAATCCCGAAGCTATTAAAAACAGTCTTGGTGTCTTTGAAAAGTCGGTCCCGGGTTTGGACGAAGACACTGCTACGATGGCTGTTGAGGCGGGAAGAGAAGCCCTGCAGAGGTCAAAGATCTCGCCGGAGAAAATTGGCGCAATCTTTGTGGGTTCTGAAAGTCATCCTTATGCAGTGAAGCCAACTGCAACTATTGTGGGTGAGGCTTTGGGGATCGGAAATTACTATTATTGTGCAGACCTCGAATTCGCCTGCAAAGCTGGCACGGCTGGAATGCAGTTATGCTACGCAATGGTCAAATCGGGAATGATAGAGTACGGTATGTCTATAGGTTCGGACACGGCTCAGTCCAGACCGGGAGATGCTCTAGAGTATACTGCAGGCGCAGGAGCCTGCGCCATTATAATAGGAAAGGACCCAATAGCCGAAATCGAAGCTACAGTCTCCTACACCAGTGATACGCCCGATTTCTGGCGGCGCGAGCTTCAGCCTTATCCCAGCCACGGCGGCAGGTTTACTGGTGCGCCAGCCTATTTCAGGCATGTGATTTCGGCAGCAAAAAGACTTATGGAACTATGCGGATACAGTGAGAAGGATTTCGATTACGCTGTCTTTCATCAGCCTAACGCGAAGTTTCCACAAAGGGTTGCGGGAATGCTGGGGTTTGGAGAGGAAAAAATTGCTGCTGGTATGCTTGTAAGGGCAATCGGGAACACGTATTCAGCAGCATCAATTTTGGGTCTAGCTGGAATTTTGGACGTCGCGAAACCGGATCAAAGAATCCTACTAGTTTCATTTGGATCAGGTGCTGGAAGCGATGCGTTCGCAATAAGGGTTACCGACAAGATCCTGGACTATCCAAGGAATACAAAAGTATGGGAAAAGGTAAAAAACGGGGTTTATCTGGATTATGCCCTCTACTTGAAGTTTAAGAGGATGATAAAATGAGAGTAGCGGTAATTGGAGTTGGATGCACGGAGTTTGGAGAGCTCTGGGAGAAGAGTTTTAGGAGTATCTTTCTTGAGGCGGGAATAGAGGCTTTGGAGGACTGTGGAATTGAAGGAAAGGAGATCGGTGCGATTTATGTTGGTAATATGAGCGGGGGAAAGTTCATAGATCAGGAACACATCGCTGCTCTCATTGCCGATCATGCCGGGCTTGTTGAATTTGGAGTTCCGGCTGTTAGGGTTGAGAATGCAGATGCAAGCGGAGCATCTGCTTTCAGACAGGCCTACATGGCAGTAGCTTCAGGTATGCACGACATCGTGATCGCTGCGGGTGTTGAAAAGGTCACGGATTCGGCCGATCCCATGGGTGTTTTGTCTACGTCTGTTGATCAGGAATGGGAAAGGTTTGTAGGCGCAAACCTTCCAGCACTATATGCAATAATTGCGAGACTTCACATGCACGAATTTGGCACAACAGAGGAAGATTTGGCGAGAGTTGCTGTTAAAAACCATAGAAACGCTGTCCACAATCCAAAGGCTCAGCTAAAAAGAGAGATAAAGATTGAGGACGTTCTCTCTTCAGAAGTGGTTGCCGATCCGCTAAAAGTGTTGGACTGCGCTCCCCTAAGCGATGGTGCAGCGGCGGTTATATTGGCGAATGAGAACATCGCAAGAAAGTTTTGTGATACTCCTGTTTTTGTAGACGCTTGTACTCAGGCAAGCGACTATTTGGCTCTGCAATGTCGCAAGGATTTGCTGACGATGAGAGCAGTGTTGAAAGCCTCAAGGGAGGCTTATAGAATTGCTAAAATTGAACCCAGGCAAATTGATGTTGCTGAAGTTCACGACTCCTTTACGATCGCCGAAATCATGGCCTACGAAGATCTCGGATTTGTGAAAAAAGGAGAAGGAGCTAGGCTTTTGAGGGAGGGTGAAACTGAGATAGGGGGTAAAATTCCAGTGAATCCATCTGGGGGACTTAAGGCGTGCGGACATGCCGTAGGAGCTACAGGGATAAGACAAATTGTTGAACTCGTCCTTCAATTGCGTGGAGAGGCAGGAAAAAGACAAGTTAAGGCTGAAAAAGCCTTAGCTCTGAATATTGGTGGAACTGGAGCTACGGCTGTGGTTACAATACTTTCGAGGTGATAATATGGTTCCGTTGTTTTGGAGAAAGATAAAGTACCGCTACGATGTAATTGGTAGTCACTGCGAAAAATGCGGAAGTTACTACTATCCAAAGAGAGAACTATGCCCGAAATGCAGGAGAAGAGGAAAGCTGAGGGATGAGAAGTTTCCTGATGAAGGCAGGGTTCTAAGCTACACAATTGTAAATGGCAGGATTATTGCTATGATTGGACTGAATAACGGAGCAAGAACTCTTGCGGAAGTATGTGCAGATAAGATTGAGATTGGAATGAGGGTAAAGAAAGTTTTTAGAAGGTATGGGGAGGACGGAGATGCAGGAATAATCTATTACGGGACAAAATTCGTCCCGGTTTGTTGAACTTAATTTTAACCTACTGTTGCTGCTAAGTCACCCTCCGAGAGGGAGATGCAGCTAGTGGAGGCTGGTAGAGACATAGATGCCCTCCTCAACATACCAGATGTGGGGCTGTGAGCCAGAATACTCGTGGAGAATCTCTAAACCTCATGATTAGCTACAAAAGCGTGATCGAGGCAGTTCACGAACTGTTAATTGATTTATGGCGTCTTTACAACGTAAACGAGAGGAGAAGGCCTTTGATGAGCTATCTAAATACGGCTGAGTGATCTTCAGAGCTGCGCTCGGCTCTAAAGGCGCAAATTCTCTTCTCTACATTTCGACAAGGTTGAGCGGAGCGACGGTTTTTGTTTGCATGCTGTTTAGGTAGAAAATGAGCGATTCAGTAGGGCTGAAAACAACTCGAAATGCTGAACTGCGAGGTTGTACTGAGATATGAACGAAATGCTGGAAAAAGATGCTGAATTTTTCGGTAAGAGTTGCACTAGAAGCTTTTGACACCGAAATGACCTACGAACTCCTTGGGATGATCAGGGCAGAAATAGTTAAACAAAAAATTTAAGTATTAGGAGATATATCAACTAATTGTGCTAACGCAGTTGGTGTTCGTCGGCCACCACAAGGAGAGACTTCTTGAGTCAATAAGAGCCTTGAGAGAGCTACCAGTCACGAAGATCATTCTCTTTGTCGGAGAAGAAGAGCTTCCGGGAGAAAGGAAGGCAAGAGATGTTGCTGAGGAGCTGAAAAAGGAGCTTGAGGTCGTATGGGATGTTGAAATAGCCAGAGTCGACAAGAGGAACGCTATCAGGGCTGCAATGCAGCTCATAGAGATAATTGGGGCTGAGAAGGCTGATAGGAGAGAGGTGATAATCAACGCCTCTGGTTCTCTCCGTTCCCTCGCAATAGCAGGCTACATCGCTGCTTGCGTTACCGGTTCGAGAATTTTCACATCCATACCCAGATACAACGAGAAAGAGGAGGAGATCGGAGTAGAGGAGGTTATAGAGATACCAACGCTCCCCATCGATTTTCCTACGAGGGAGCAGATCGAGATCCTTGCAGCCATAGACGGAGGGGTGGGTGCCCTCGATGAGCTGATTGCGAGGCTGAATCCGGGAATAGACAGGGGAAGCGAGGAATTCTTCAAGGAGAGAAGCAGGCTAAGCCACCACATAGCCAAGCTGGAAAGTATTGGGGCCGTGAGGAAGGTGAAGGTTGGAAGGAATGTGAGGATAGAACTGACACCCCTCGGGGTTTTTCTGGTCAAGGGTGTAGCCCCATGCCAGATTTCCTCAATTCCTACATAGAGGAGTTAAAATCAAAGTCTGAAAGGATTAAGCTTGAGTACACTGGAAAATCTTCGAATGTAGATACAGAACTAGAAAGAGCTTTTGAGAAATTCTGGATAACTCAAGATCTGCCCAGCAGTTCTCCCTCGGAATCCTCCGTTCTTGCAGTAGACAGTAGCTCCCAGTTCATAGCAACTAGTAACGGAGGAATCTTCTACGTGGTGAGAGCTCTCGCACTATCGAAAAGCAAGAGGTATCGGGAGCTTGTCGCAGATTTCGACTTTACCTCAAATTCTAGGTACGAAGCTGAACTCGTTATTCACAGGAAGATGGAGTGGCTTGAGCACAAGGTTGCACTTCAGGCCGTGAAGGATGGCTTTGATGGTTTTCTGCTGATCGACGGCTCGATCTACGGTAGGCTTGTGCACGTACCCATCGAAACCGGGTATGTTAACGACCGGGCTTTTATGCTGAAGTACTTTGAGACTGTGATAGAGCTGCTGGAAACCTGCAGAAGAGAAGGAATCCCCATTATCGGAATAAGCAAGGAGAGTATGACAGCATTTTTCAGAGAGTTCTTGTTAAAGACAATTGCACTCGAGATGAAAGATGAAATAGGGCTGAGTGCGAAGGCTCTCGAAAGACTACTTTCGCTGGCTCTGGATGACAAGAGAATGGCATTAAAAGAGCTAGAGAGGTTGGAAAAGGAGAGGGATGTTGGCATTCTAAGAAACATAATCGAAGAACTTTTTGCGAGAAGACCGGACTTCCAGCTAATTCTGAGCTTTGCGGATGCTGCGGGCTACACAACACCGCTTGTGCTGGGAGCCTCAGCAAGGTGGAGGAGGTCGTATGAGATAATTGTGGAAGATCCGGAAGAGTTCGTCAGATCTAACTTTCCAATCTCGTCCAGAGATGAAAATTTCGTTGAGTGGGCGATATGTATAGTGAAAAACATTCCGAATCTTCCAGCAGTCGTATCCTTCCATCTACTTCCGGCGATGAACGACACGCCGATGAGGATAGACGCTCCCGCATGGGTTTTCGGTATTGAAAAGAAGCTGTCTGAAGTGTGGTGGCCAGAAGCCGTGGATGCGAACCTGAACAAAATCCTGAGGCTGGTTTCAGCTGGTTACTGTGGTTTGGAGAACTACAACGTCTGGCTTAAGGCCGTGGATGAGGAGGTTAAGCTGAGGAGAGACGTTTTTGAGAAACTGTACCTGCCCGCGTTTGAGCAGATTGTGGGCAGGTTTGCAACTCCCAGGGGGTATAGGCGTGTCAGATTCCCGTGAAAGGATAGGTGTTGTTTTTGGAGATGCGAGTCCAACCGAGTTTTATTTTGTAACGGACGAGAACAAGCATCCTCCTAGGTGGGAGTACGTACTGGTTAGGTCCAAGGAGAACATAGGCGGAGAAGAGGTTGAGGTTGACGTTATCGCTCAAATCGAAACAATACAGTCTTCAAGCGTGGCTTTGAGCGGGATGCTCAGCCTGGAAACTGTGGAGAAGATAAGGGATGCCGGGCTGGTGGATAGAAGGCTGTTCGCCAGAGCGAGAGTGCTTGGCTTCCTATACGAAGGGAATGTGCTGCAGCCGAGGAGGGCAATATATCCCGGGACCGA
>CAYSRI010000025.1:6955-13556 GCA_964433405.1 uncultured archaeon
TGGTGTTTTGCTTGAAGAGTTGCTTAAGAAGGGGGCTACTGTCGTCGTTCTCGATCCCCATGCTGACTACGTTTTTCTCTCACGCAAAAAGGATGGAAGCAAGTTTTCTGACAGAATAAGCGTTTTCAGAACGCCGGAAAGCACAGGGAGATACGACGAGACTCAAATAGGTAAGAAGATTAACTCGTATGAAGTCAAGTTCTCTGACCTGAGCATCGACGAAATTGCAAGAGTTTGCGAAATCAGCGAGAGGTGGACGAACATAATCAAAGCCATACAAAAAGCCATTGAAGAGCTTGGAGAAAGCTATAATTTGAAAGACCTAATAAGAGCACTCGAGAAGAGCGGAGATCCAGACTCTTTAAGAGCGCTGAACTATGTAAGAAGGTTATCCAAGATAAAGGTGTTTGGCACAGCAACGACAGACATAGAAAAGCTGTTGAAACCCAAACACATTTCTGTAGTCGATCTTTCAGGCTTGGACGACAGAGTTTCAGACTATATAGCGTTCAGAATTCTGAGCGGGATATATGAAAAGGCAGAAAACCGAAGTTACAAGTATCCTGTATTCATCTTCATTGAGGAGGCGCACAGGTTCATTCCCAACAAGGAGAGCACGTTGTCTAAAGGAATCATAAAGAGAATTGCTGCTGAGGGGAGAAAGTTTGGTGTTTTCCTAGTTCTGATTACTCAGAGGCCGTACAAGATTGATCCAGATGCTCTAAGCCAGTGCAACAGTCAGATAATCATGCGAATGACGAATCCTGAGGACCAGAAAGCTGTAAAGAACAGCTCGGAGAGAATGAGTGAAAGCCTGCTGAACGATTTACCGGGTCTGAACGTTGGTGAAGCCGTCATCGTTGGTGAGGTGACTAGAGCTCCAGTCATGGTCAAAATAAGGCAGAGGGAGACTGAAGAGGGAGGAGCTGATATAGATGTCGTTGAGAAGCTCAAGGAAGCTTTGAAAGAGGCTGAAGAGGAAGAAGTGTCGGGAGATGAAGTCTTGAGAAAGGAGGTTGAGAAGATAAGAAGTATTATGGAGGGTTTTGAATGAGAATCGCTCACATATCTGATACCCATTTGGGATACAGGCAGTACAACCTTGATGAGAGGGAGAATGACTTCTATGAGGCGTTTAACGAGGCTATAGACAAGACACTCGAGGAGAGAGCTGATATCTTAATACATTCCGGAGACCTCTTTGACTCACCTGTACCTCCCATAAAGGCGCTCTACACATTTAAGAGTGCCCTAAAGAAGGTAGAAGGCAAGATGAAAGTTTTCACAGTGCTTGGAGACCACGACGCTCCAAAGAGGAGGGGAATGGCACCTCACAAACTCTTCGACGTTCCAGTTTTGGGAATTAGCAGGCTTGAGTGCATTGAAGTTGGTGACACCCTTATAGCCGGAATTTCGAATCTGAGGGGAACGCTTGTGGAGCAACTGAAAAATGAATTAAGGAAGTTCGACGCTATTGCCGAAAAGTACAGACATTCTGTTCTGATTGCTCACCAGGCGATCGAGACGCACCTACCATTCGAAGGTGCGTACGAGCTCAAGGAAGACGATTTGCCGAAGAAAGCGACTTACTACGCGTTCGGACACCTGCACTCGAGGATCTTGGAGAGATTTGGTGAAGGATGGCTTGGATACAGCGGTTCAACGGAAATAGTCGTGAAAGACGAGATTTCGGCGTGGAAGAAGAAGGGAAAGGGATTCTACATCGTCGATATCGACAGTGACGTAACGGTTCATCATATAGACCTTGACATAAGGCCGCAATTTGAGGTTGAGGTGAGCGTTGAAGAACTTGAAAAGCTTGCCGAGTACACGAAGTACCCAAAACAGCCCGTATTACACATAACGGTGAAGGGGGAGTCCATAAACAGGCAGCACGTAGTAGAAAGGCTCGAAAAACTTCTGAAAGGAAGTACACTAAGCTATAGATATTCTTTCAGGGAACTTGGGGAGAGGGAAGTTGAGATCCCAAAAGGTCCGATCAATCTCAGGGCAATATTTGACGAATATCTTGGGGACGAGAAGCTTTCCGAGCTGGCACTAGAACTTTACGAACTTCTTTCGGAGGGTAATGTGAGCGACGCAGTTAGCGTAGCTGAGAGGTTTATGGAAGAGGTGGAAAGATGATAATTAAGAGTGTGAGACTCAAGGACTTCATCTCTCACGCCGACACAAGGATAAACTTTCCGCTTGGAGTCACAGCGTTAATCGGCCCTAATGGAGCTGGAAAGACGTCTGTAATCGACGGAATAATTTTCGGTCTCTTCGGAGAGAGAGTAAGGGGAGACAAAATTACGGACATAATAAGAAGAGGAACAAAATCTGCCGAGGTTGAGGTTGTATTCGAGGAGGGTGGCAGGGAGTACACACTGAGGAGGATTAGGAAAAGCAGTACAATGGAAGTATCTTTGGCAAGAGATGGGAAAACCCTAGCCATAGGCAACTCAGAAGTTCTTGCCGAAGTTCTAAGACTTCTCAAAATGGACAGGGAAACGGCAGTGAGCTCCATATTCGTTAGACAGGGAGAGGTCGCGAGCTTGGTTGACGCTGATCCGAAGCAGAGGAAGCTTCTCATGGGCAAGCTCGTGGGACTTGACAGACTTGAAACCGCATGGCAGAACATGCGCGAAGTTCTGGACCACTTTCAAGAGAGAGCGAAAACGTATGAAGTTGTAAAGAAGGAGCTCGAGATATGGAGGGAAAACAAGGAGCAGATAGAGAAGAAGATAGCAGAACTCGAAACGGAAATTGAAAAGGTAATCCATCAGCTAAAAAATGCCGAAAATGAGCTGGAAAAAGCGTCAAACGAGTTAGAGCTGTGGAAGAAAAAGAGAGAAGCTCATTACTCACTTTCCGAGAGATTTTCTGCTCTGAGAGAAAGAATAAGCTCATTCGAGAAGGATCTGAAAAGATTTGAGGAGGAACTCAAAGTTGCTGAGGAAGCAGAACAGGAGAGACTCAAAATTGAGCCAGAAATTGGCAAAATAAATCTCTTGGAGGAGTATCTAAGAGCCACTGGTGAGAACGAGAAATTGGAGGAGAGTTTGAAGCAGGTTGAAAAGGAGCTCGAAAGGGTTGAAAACTTATTGTCGGAAATCGAACAGACGCGAGATGCATACGAGAAATACATAAAGCTGAACGAAGAGCTGAAGAAGAACAAAGAAAAGCTTGAAAACCTACAGCAATATGAAAAAGAATACGAGAGGGTTAAAGCCGAGGCAGAGATAGTAAACAGCAGAATAGTGGAGACAAAATCCGAGATGTCAGAAGTTGAGTCGAAGGCCCTTAAAGTTCTTCCTTCTGCAACGGTTGAAGCAAAGAGAGCCAGACTTGGGGAGCTGGACAGAAGGATTGAAGAATTGGATCGAACAATCGCAGCTCTTCAACACGAGTTCGGCCGTGTTAAAGGAAGAATCTCCGAAATAGAAGAGTACAAGAAAATTCTTGGTGAGTCAACGGAGTGTCCGGTATGCAGAAGCCCGCTCACACCTGAACACAGAGACGAGGTGAGGAGAGACTTTGAGGTGGAAAAAGAGAAGTTACAGAAGAAGTTGGCAGAAATCGACGCCGAGATCGAGAGACTCAGCAAAGAAAATAGGATTGTTAAGGAAGAGCGCAACAGGATAAATGCTCTGGATGTAGAGAGACTGGAGAAACTGAAGGAGGATTTGAACAAACTTGAAGCGAAATTGGCAACACTTTTGGAGAGGAAGATAGAACTTGAGTCATTTGTAGAGATTTTGGCAAGGGTGAGTAGGGAGATTGCTGAAATTGAGGACGAACTTGAGATGATTAAAGAGGATTACGAAAAATACGTTTATTTGCTCAAGGCTCTGGAGAGGGAAAGAGAAAGGGACGAGATCAAAGCTGATCTGGTCGAGCTAAAAAGTAAATTGAATGAAATAGGGGAAAGAGTTTCCTCAGTGGTATCGAAGCTAGGTTACACCCCTGAGAAACCAGAAGAGGAGCTCAAAGAGCTCAGATCGCTTAAGGAAAAGTACGAGGTACTCAAATCGAAAGCCGAGAAGATCGATGCAATAAAAGAAGAACTGGCTAGGGTAAGAGCAGAACTTGAAAAGGCAGTCAAAGAGAGAGATTCTATAGAAAAGGAGCTTTTAAGCTTGAGATACTCTGATGAAGAGTATAGAAAAGTTGAGGAAAAGCATAGCGAACTTGGCAAAAGAGTTACCGAACTTAAAACAAAACTTGATGGGTTTGCAAAGCAGCTGAACGTCAATAAGGATGAGTTGATAAGGATAAACGAGTCGATGAAAGCACTAGAGGAGAAGTTGAATTCGCTGGAGAAAGTGATCAAGTTCGTTGGCAAGTTGCAGAGAATCAGACAGGCTTTCTCGAGGGATGGTGTTCAAAAGATCCTTAGGCAGAGAGTTGCTCCGATAATCTCAGAATTTGCCAGGGACTACATAGAAAATTTTAACTTGGATATTACGGACATCTCCGTAAACGAAGACTTCGACGTCTCGATAATGAAGCAGGGTGAGGATATCTCGATTAAATCGATCAGCGGTGGCGAAAAGGTTGCTGTGGCAATAGCACTGCGATTGGCCATCGCGAAGGCGCTGGCTGGTAGGATTTCAGCGATCATAATGGATGAGCCCACCACGCACCTCGACGAGGAAAGGAGGAAAGAGCTAGTCGAGATCATGAAGAACTTCTTCAGAGAGGGTTCTACCGTACCGCAGATGATTATCGTGACTCACCACAGAGAACTTGAAGAAGTAGCTGACACAGTATATCGAGTGGAAAAAGTAGATGGTGTTTCTAGAGTTGTTGAGGAAGTTCGGGCTTGATTGTGATGAAGGAGGAGATTTGCGATAATTTTGAGAACCAGGGAACCCTGTATAAACAACTCAGAAACGCATCGAAGAAGACATCTGATTTTGAGACATCATTCACCGACCTGATGAGCTTCTACTCTCCAGTCTGCAGGTTTGAGGAGGTGGAAGGGTGAAAGTGATAGTTTATGATGGGGCCGAAACAATCGGTGGAAACAAGATTTTTGTCGAGGAAAACGGCAAAGGTGTTTTTCTGGACTTCGGCATGAACTTCGCGAGGTATGAAGAGTACTTCGCCGAGTTTTTGAGTGAGAGGAGCACTAGGGGAATTCACGATCCGCTTTACCTTGGCCTTATACCGGAGCTCAACATCTACCGCTCCGACGTCATCCCGTTAGACGTTGACGTATCCAGCTATCCCAAGCTGGACGTTGAAGCTATTCTGATAAGCCACGCTCACCTTGATCACTTCGGGAATGCCGGTTATCTGCACGAGAAAATACCGCTAGTGGCGTCGGCAACAACCATCGCAATTCTGAAGGCGATGAGAGATTCCGGAAGATCCGGTCCTGGAAGCGAGGTTGCCTACTATTCTCCGAGTGAGTGCAGCGAGGATAAAAGGGTCCTGAAATCAGCACGTGACAAGCCTTATCAGTGCAGGGATTTTATCTCCACGGACAGCATCAACGACAGGCTTCGAGAATTTCTTGGCTACAGACCCGGACAGGAGTCGAAGAATGCGAAAAAACTCGAGCCAGGAGACATCTGCTGCATTGGTGATAGAAAGCTTCCATTTGATGTGAAGGCATTTGAGGTGGATCATTCAATTTACGGAGCAACATCGTACATCCTTTACGGAGATGCGGCCATTGCATACACTGGGGACATCAGACTTCATGGAAAGGAGAGTGAAAAAACTAAAAAATTCGTTAAAGAGGCGAAAGACGCTTCAGTTCTCATCACTGAGGGTACCAGGGCTGGTAGAGAGGAGGACATCAACGTCTCGGAGGATGATGTCTACCAAAACTGCCTGAAAGCTGTGGAAGAAAACAAAGGCCTGGTTATAGCGGACTTCTCTCCCAGAAACTTCGAGAGGCTCGAGACCTTCAAGGAGATTGCGGGAAAGACATCAAGACAGCTCATTGTCACAGCCAAGGACGCGTACATGCTCCACGCCATAGAGCTCGTCGATGGCAGGAACAGGATGAATGGCGTTTGGATATACGAGGAACTCAAAGACAGAAGGGAGAAGTGGGAGACCGAAATCGTGATGAAAAGGTGGGAAGAAAGCTACGTGGATCCGGTGGAGATAGGGCAGAATCCTGACGGCTACATCCTGTGCTTCTCGTTCTACGACATGAAACACCTGCTGGACATCAAGCCTGAGAGCGGAATTTACATCTACTCCTCAAGCGAGGCTTTCAGTGAAGAGCAGGAGTTCGACTTTCTCAGGCTTTACAATTGGCTAAAAACTTTCAACTTCAGAGTTTACGGCTTTGAGATTATTTTTGAGAGTGGAAGGTCAGAACTAAGATTCGAGAAGGGTTTCCATGCCTCAGGGCATGCATCGAAAGAGGATCTTGAGTGGATTATTGAAGAAATCGATCCCGATAAAATCATTCCGGTGCACACCGAGAATCCTGGATGGTTTGCCGAGAACTTTGATGGTGTAGTTATTTTGAGAAATGGAGAAAAATTGGAGGTCTGACCGATGGAATGCGTTTGGAAGAGGATAGGGATGTTCTGGCAGTTAAGAATTTGCTTAAAAAGATACCAGATAGATGTGG
>CAYSRI010000026.1:0-3693 GCA_964433405.1 uncultured archaeon
GTCTCGACTGATCCGGATGTGCTCGTTCTGTTCAATCCCGAAGATCTGAGCTTTGAGATAACCGTTAAACCCGTATATGTCTACGGAAGATACCTAAAGAGAGTTAGGAATATCTCACAGACAAGATGGCTCTGCGGAAAATGTAAAGGCGTAGGTTGTGAATTATGCAATTACACCGGTAAAAGGTATCTATATTCAGTTGAAGAACTGATCTCAACACCGGCAATCGAACTTTTCGAAGCTAAGGACGCGGTTCTTCACGGGTCTGGAAGGGAGGACGTAGATGCGAGGATGCTCGGAAGCGGAAGACCATTTGTTTTGGAGATAACTGAGCCAAGAAAAAGGAAGGTAGATCTTGAGGAGCTCGAAAAACGCATTAACGAGTTTTGTAGGGGAAAGGTTGTGGTAAAGGAGCTTAAATATGCTAGTGCAAAGGATATCGAGAGAGTTAAGGAGAGCAGATTCAGGAAAATATACAGAGCAAAGATCGTATTCGACAGGGAAGTTAGCAAAGAAGAACTCGAAAGAGCTCTAAAAGATCTTCTAGGTGAGATAAAGCAAAAAACTCCAGAAAGAGTTCTCCACAGAAGGGCAAATAAACTAAGGGTTAGGAGACTTTACAGAGCTGAAATCGTTGCTCATTTTGGTAAAATCGCAGTCGTAAAATTCGAAGCTGATGCAGGACTTTACATCAAAGAACTTGTTAGCGGGGATTCTGGGAGAACGGAGCCAAATCTATCAAAGAATTTCAAGGCTTACGTGGAAAAACTTGATGTTGTTGACGTTCTGGATTCGGCTGACACAAGAAATATAGAGTGAACCACTCCTCGCTTACGCAAGGAGCTTCCTGCTTCACCGAGAAGTTCTCTCTAAGAGCTTCCGAATCGCAGCCCCAAATCAAGTATGTTGAGTGAAGCATTGTAGTCTCTGACATCTCCAACTCCCCTGCTGTATCCTCTCCCTTAGCAACGGAAAGGGGTAGGATCAGGTTTAAGCTGTTGCATGGAAGCTATCACGAGAAGTTCAGGCAAATGAAAGCTGGACAGGCTTGGATTGTTAAGCGTAAGAATGGTTTTTATTTGAAAGTCGTTTTCTCAAAAAGCGTTGAGATAAAGGAGAATGGGAAAGCAATTGCTTTGATATAAATGAAAACAACGTTGCTTTTGGATGTGAAGAACGTGTAATCAATGTAAAGACAAAAGAGAGAGTTATAAGAACCAGATATTTCCTTAAACGAAGAAAGCTGCATGCCAAGATTAAATGAAAAACCAATACCAGAAAAATACAGAGACAGAGAATGGGAGAAAATCAGAAACATCTACCACAACGTTGCGAATCAGATAATCGATGAAGCTAAAAAGCTTGAAGCTTCAACGATTGTTTTGGAGCAACTAAAGAACATCAGGAAAAACAATCATGACAAGGCTCTGAACGGAAGGCTGAACAGGTGTATGTCGATGCTCGAAACAACTTCGAGCCTGTGTCCGATATGTGGGGAAAAAGCTAAGCCCGAATGGATACAGGTAACAGACAGATGGATGTGGGGGCTTTATCCGTTAACCCCGAAAGCTCTCCCATGATATGAGGAGGGGAGGATGAAGGTTATTGAAGTTAACGCCAGATCAGAACGAAACCTAGGAGCAACAGTAAGTTAAACTATAATAACTTTCTAAACTCCGAACCAAAACTTTGATAAATCTAACCCAAAACAATTGTTAAAGCCCCGTGGGGTAGCGGTCAATCCTGCGGGACTCTGGATTCCGCGACGCCGGTTCGAATCCGGCCGGGGCTATTTTTGTTTTCAGAGTGGCAAACACTTAATAATTCTAGACCTTGTCGCTAACATGTGCTCGAAGACCTCTTCTGCCCAAAATGCAAGAGACTTAAAAGGAGATGCATATGTGGGGGGACAGTTAAAGATAGGAACCTTGAGCTTCTAAAGAAGAAATACAAGGACTTTTTAAGACCAATTTTCGAATGCGATGATGAAATAGTCTTCTTCGACGTCTTCGAGCCATTTAATGAAATACCTACCGAACCAATTGACTTTATTTCACCTCCATTACAGGAAGCTTTGAGGATGAGAGGAATTGAAAGGCTTTATCCTTTTCAGAAAAAGGCAATTGAACTGCTGAGAGATGGAAAAAATGTTGTAATCACTGCTCCAACAGGTTTCGGCAAAACTGAAGCCTTTACGATACCGATGCTCGAAAAGGCTTCCGATGGCAAGGCAATCGTATTTTATCCGACAAAGGCGCTTGCAAAGGATCAAATGCTTAAGATTAAGTTTTATTCGTCTGCAGTTGGTATAAAAGCAGTTAGATTTGATGGTGATTCGAATAAGGAGGAAAGACGGGCTGTGTTGAGTGGCGATGCTGATATTGTACTCACAAACCCTGACATGGTCGACTACCATCTCCGGAATACCCCTGCATTTCGAAGCTTCGTGCGAGAAGTTAGTTTTGTGGCAATTGACGAACTTCACACCTACACTGGCTTCTTCGGCTCGAACATGCATTATTTAATTAAAAGACTGTCAAGATTTGCGGATTTTCAGATTGCATGCTCCTCGGCAACGCTATCAAATGCTAAGGATTTCGCAGAAGATCTTTTCGAAAGAAAATTCGTTCACGTCCATGGAGAGCACAGAAAGACCCCGCTAAATTTTGTAATGAGAGAGTGCAGGAATATTTATTCGGCAATTCTCCATATCGTAAAGTCATATCCTGATAAGAAGATTCTCATCTTCGGAAACAGCTACAAAACGGTCGAAACAATAAACTGGGTGCTTAGAAGAGCTGGAGTAAGATCTGCGGTTCACAAATCAGGTCTGACGAGAGACGTGCGGGACAATGTTGAGAAAGAGTTCCGAGAGGGGAAAATAAAAGTTGTCGTTTCAACTCCGACGCTTGAACTGGGAATAGACATTGGCGATGTAGATATAGTTATTTCAGAGCTCGTTCCTTATGCCCAGTTTTTACAGAGGATTGGCAGAGCAGGGAGAAGAGGGCAGGAAAGTGTAGGAGTGTTGTTGCTTCGTTTAGATGATCCTATTTCAACTTTTTTTAAGAATAAACCTAAAGATTACTTTCTGAACGAGGCAAATGGGTATGTTGAGAAAAGAAATGAAGAGGTAATGCGTTTTCAAATGCTATCAATGATAGCCGAGAAACCGACTAAACCCGAAGAAATTGATCCATCGGTCCTAGATTATCTGGTTTCTGCAGGATATGTTAGTCTTGGCGAATTTCTTTCGGTAACAGAGAAGGGCATGCTTGCTCTTAGAAACTTCTCAATGCGCGGCATCGGCGATAGGGTAAAAATGATCTGTGAAGGGAAAGAGATAGGAGAAAGAGTTCTACCTTTAGCTATTAGAGAACTTCATCCGAACGCCCTTATCATTCACGATGGCAGAAAGTATCGGGTCAAAGAGCTTAATTTGGAGAGACTTTATGCGGAGCTTGAGCCACTCGAAAGTGAAGAAATCACGGACCCACTTTATACCTCTATCCCTAAGATTATAAGCGTCGATGAGAGCATCGATGAACCTGTAAACGCATTTTATTCTACTCTTGAAATCGAACTCTCAGTTTATGGCTTCATAAAGAGAGATATATTCAAAGAGAAGAAAGAAGTTTACTATTTAGACGATCCCGTGAGTTACCGATACAGAACCAAGGGTTTTATTTTCTC
>CAYSRI010000026.1:3703-11290 GCA_964433405.1 uncultured archaeon
GCCCATATCCCGAGTACCGAGATTATGAAGATTTCTTTGCGGGAAGCTTTCATGCGGTGGAGCACGTTTTGATTGAGTCGACGAATGCATTGACTGGTGGTGGGAACAGAGAGATGGGTGGAATTTCGACCCCGGAAGGGGATGTCTTCGTTTATGATGCCACAATCGGAGGCAATGGGCTGAGCAAGCTTCTTTTTAGGAGGCTAAGAAGGGCCTTTGAGATCTCGATCCAAATCCTAGAAAAATGCGATTGCAAACGCATAGATGGATGCCCAAAATGCACCTACAGCTACCAGTGCGGAAACAACAATAAACCTCTGAACAAAATTGGTGCGGAGGAGGTAATAAGACTTATACTGAAAGGGATTAAAAAAGGAACTGACTGGAAGAAATACGTTGAAACTGCAGATTTTCGGTATTTTCCCTAATGTTCAGCACACAAAACTCCTCTAAACGCTTGATATACTTTCTCGATTTCCTCTTCTCTGCCAATTATTCCGTAGCATAGTTTCATTATAGCGTCTATGTGGTCTATTTTCTGTCTAAATATCTGAACTGGTAGAATTTTCATAGAGTCATACTCGTAGAAATACTCGTTTTCGATCCCGGCAGACTCGAAAACCTTTTTTATCTGAAACAAAAGTAAGTGGAGATGTACGATCTCCTCCTTTCCGAACTGCCCAGACATGCTTACAGTTGGATTTCTCATATATAAAACTATCGAGAAATAGGAATTCAAAAAGCTTTTTAAGCCGAAAGGAGCAATTGAAACTATTAATTTGGGAAATTAGGCAATAAAATAGGCCGAAAAACCATAATTAGCACTAATACAGGTTTTGATAATATCTAGTAACACTAATAAATAAAAGTTTAAGAGCTGAAATGTGAAGAAGAAATTGCAAAAAAGGAGCCATATTTTAGAACTAGGAAAAGAGAGACAAATTTTTAACTCAACTTTTCAAGAAAAAAGTGGTACAAATAACTGATTGAACACTTAGTTCTTTTTTTAAGCAAGATACCTTTTTATACCTGTCCGCCAAGCACTCTCAGCTTGCTCCAAATCGCATGAAAAGCTCCCAAAATCAATTTCACTGCCCTCACTAAAGCCCAAATGTACTGTTTTTAACCCCCTTCTTGTAAGGAAGTCAAGATATTCTTCAAGTTCCTCCTCTTTAATTTCAACAATCCATCTTGTATTTGACTCAGAGAACAGCTCGACGAAGTCTAGCTTCCTAATCGCTCTGAATCCCACTCCTAAGCCAAAGCTCATTTCTGCTATTGCAACCGCAATTCCTCCTTCTGAAACGTCATGGCACGCTTTAACGTCGAATTTCTTAAAAGATTCAAGCAGAGCATCTGAATATGCTTTCAATCGTTCTGGCGATGTTCTTGGAACATTGGGGCTCTCAAAACCCATAATCTTCGAGTAGAGGCTCCCACCAAACTCCCTATTTGTTTCGCCAACTAAAACTACAGCACCACCGCGGAAATAGCTTTCCTTGGCTTTTCTGATATCCTCAACAATTCCCACACCCAACAGTGTTGGAGTTGGTGCAATTGCTGAATACTTCGTTTCATTATAGAAACTCACGTTGCCGCTGACACAGGGCATCCCATAGTTTTTGGCCATCCAACCCAAAGCCTTCACGCTTTCAACGAATTCCCACATTCTCTCCGGTTTCTCAGGATTTCCAAAGTTTAGACAGTCGACATAACTGTGAGGTATTGAGTTAACGGCTACCAAGTTCCTTACAAGCTCGTCGAAGGCACTCGCTGTTCCCCAGTAAGGATCCACCTTTGTCATCCAAGGATTCACGGCAACGGCAATTGAAAGTCCTCTGTTTGACTTCGTTGGCTTTATCACGGCTGCATCTCCGTGCGTTTCAAAGTTCGCCCTACCCTGCAGAGGTTTAATAACTGTAGCTGCCCGTACTTCGTGATCGTATTGCCTTATAACCCAGTCCTTGGAGGCCACGTTTGGATGTGAGAGCATTTTTAGAAAAACAGCTTTTAAATCCTCAGGTTCAGGAATCCTAGGTTCTTCTTTAGCCAAGGGTTTTGCCGTATGGGTTCTGCAGTACTCGACCGCGCCTACTATAAATTCGATGTCCATTTCGTAGATCTTGTAGCCATTGTAGAATATGCGGAGAATTCTGTCCTCTGTCGTCTTTCCTATCACCGAAGCAGGGATATCCCACTTCTGGAAGACATAAAGAACCTCATCTACTTTTTCTGGCTTTACCGTAAGCATCATCCTCTCCTGACTTTCAGAGACCCATATCTCCCATGGTGCCATGCCCTCCTCTTTTAGCGGAACCTTGTCAAGGTGAATTTCTGCTCCAAAACCTGCGGAGAACGCCATTTCTCCAACGACGCAGCTCAGTCCACCGCCTCCAAGGTCTTTTAGCCCTGTTATCAGACCCTTTTCAACTACCTCCAAACATGCATGGATTAGCGGCTCTTTCACGATCGGATTGCCCAGCTGAACTGCACTTCTCTCCTCTTCACTTTTCTCGCTGAGTTCTGCTGAAGCGAAGGTAACACCGTGAAT
Organism: uncultured archaeon; assembly: GCA_964433405.1. Taxonomy (GTDB): domain Archaea; phylum Halobacteriota; class Archaeoglobi; order Archaeoglobales; family Archaeoglobaceae; genus WYZ-LMO2. The sequence continues at coordinate 6,255 of CAYSRI010000026.1, forward strand.
TCCATCCCTACCGGTTTTTCCACCGACGAGAACGAATAAATCACCAGCATTTCCTGCTTTGCTAGGCACGATGCTCTTCTTTTTTGCTATCCCCACGCATCCAACATTTACAATGCAATTCGTAAGGTAGGATTCGTCGAAAAAGATCATTCCAGCAACTGTTGGAATGCCAACTCGATTTCCATAATCCCTTATTCCCGCAACAACTCCGCTTAAGAGATACTGAGGATGCCGAACACCCTTTGGTAGCTTTTCATATGGAGTGTCCAGTTCTGCAAAGAAGAGAGGGTCTATCAGCGCAATTGGCTGCGCCCCCATGCAGAGGACGTCCCTTATTATTCCTCCGATACCAGTTGCAGCACCCCCGTAGGGTTCAATAGCAGAAGGGTGATTATGACTCTCGATCTTGATAACGTAAGCATACTCTTCGTCGAATTCAACTACCCCTGCGTCTTCTTTTATTGCGGAAATGACATAAGGATATCGTGAATAATCATCGAGAAGAAACTGCTTCAGAAAGTACTTTGAGCTTTTGTAGCAGCAGTGTTCGCTCCAAGCTTGGCCGAGAGATTGCATTTCAATATCGTAGGGGTTTCTTCCCTTTCTTTTAAAGTACTGTTGTATTATTTTCATCTCTTCAAGGTTCAATCCAAGACCCATAACTTCGCTTATCTTCAAAAGTTCCTCATCCGTGGCTTTATCCAGTTCTACTTCATAAAGCTCGAAGGGGACGTTAACTCTTTTAAACATCCGATCACCCGATCCAGTTAATCCTGAACTTTTGGATCACAGGGTTTGCGAGAAGTCTCTCACACATTTCCCTTATCTCTTTCTCTGCTTCTTCCTTATTCTTCGCATCTATCTCGATGCGAAATACTTTCACAGTAGAGACTTTTTTAACTCTCTTAAATCCGAGCAATCTCAAAGCCTTAAGAGTTGATTCACCTTCAGGGTCAGCAACACCTTCTTTTAGCTCGATATAAACGTCTGCAATCATATATGGGGCTTATGGTCTCAGATTAAAAATTTACTTGAGAAAGAAGAAATGTTTTTTAATCCAGAAACCCATGGCGGTAGGGGGCCGGTAGCTCAGCTGGTAGAGCGCCGTCTTGGCATGGCGGAGGCCTGGGGTTCAAATCCCCACCGGTCCATCCTTTTCGAGTTAATAAACTGCAATATGTCCCTTCTGCGCAAAAATTGCGATTAAAAGAACACTATAGGCTTTAGGAAATTTTCTCGATTTAAGCTGCCAATCTCAAAAAAATAAAAAATTTAAAACCTTAGATTTTCTCAACCTGCGGATCAGGCGATTCGTATATGTATTTCTCAAGCTGATCAAAGAACTTCGCAATCGTTGTATCGTTTGCGGGCTTTGTTAGGTATGAGATCACGAAGAACAGGATTAACTCCACAGGCAGAGCGATGACCAGGGCTGGTAGACCTTTAATTCCTGTCAGCATATACGTGAATGGCTGATAGACATAACCAACAGCAAGCAGTATGAATCCGACTACGAACGAAATTATCACTGCTTCCTTTGTTGCTCTCTTCCAGTAAAGGGAAATTAGCAGCACTACGTTCAGAGCAAAGCCCGGAGATGCTAGGAAGTTAAGGAAGTCTGCCAGTGGCACCGGAGCTGGTAGGCCTATGTACTTCCATCCGACTATTGCGAGCCATCCGAAGAATGTTGCTGCAGCCACCAGTATCCAGAGGAATAATCTCGTCTGCCAGATTATTTCTCTATCGGTGCACTTACCCTTCTTAAGGCAGCCATAAATATCTACCGACCACAGCGAAGCTGCGGCGACAATCATAGTTCCCATCGTTGAAACCGCTGCTGCGAATGCACCTATGTATACAAAGGAGCCCCACCAGATCCCGCCGTATTTTGTTGCGATGTACTGGAAGACCTGATCAGCTCTCGGCAGATCTGGAGCGAGAACGTGTCCGATCGTAGTACCCATCGTAACTCCGATTAATGTGAATATTATCGGGAATGAAATTAGCTGCAGTGTTGGATACCACTTCATCGCTACCGGACTCCTCAATGTCATCGGTATATACATTAGATGGATCCAGAGAGCGCCGCTGAACCCCGAGAGGATGTAACCCAAGGCGTAGGCCATTCTATCTAATCCAGTTAGTTTTGCAGGACCGAAGGGATCGGGATTCGAGTACAGCCATGGCTTGTTTTCAAGGATGTATTCTGCAGCTCCTGTTAGACCATTTGGCAGGTTCATGACGGCAATAATGAAGGTTCCAACAAATGCCACAAGGAACCATGCTCCGAGGATTATGTTCGTGTATGCAACGCTTCTCATTCCTCCAATGAAAGCAATAAGGGCGCTTAAAAGCGCTCCCCAGACAAATCCGACTTCCAATGGTGCTCCAACGAGAACGTTAAGGCCTATTGCAATTGCCGCAGGCTGCAAGGCCAAGTAGATTGCCACGAATATTAAGTTTACCGCACTGAATATGTATCGGGAATTTTGGGATTCCAATCTGTCCGCAATTACCGATAGGGGTGTTGAATACCCGTAGTATTTTGCAGCGCCCCATAGCTTGATTCCGAGCACTGTAATAATCGAAACTTGAAACAGATGAATGAACATGTACCAAGGAATCATTATTCCGTGGCCGAAAGCGTAGACCCAGCCTGGTAGACCGTAGAAAGTCCACGCGCTCATTATTGTAAAGGCTCCGTAGAAGTATAGCACGAAGATACCCAATGAGCTACCAGCGAGCACATAATCCTGAACGGTCTTCTTCGATTTTCTGGATAGGTATAAGGATAGCCCTAAGACTGCAAGAGATAGCAGAGTAACAAGCGCAAGTATGATCCCTCCCTGGCCAGTATACCATTCAGCCATTTTCCTCACCTCTCAGCTTTCTTTTTCTTCATCATTTCCTCCCTAATCTTCACCGGTTTCCAGAACTTGTTCAGGTACACTGCGAAAACGATTGCTGCTGTGAAATACCAGACCAAAGAGTTCACTTGCCACCAAGAGAGCCATCCAAAGTATACTTGTTTTTCCACTGGATGCGTAAATGCATACCACTGGGACACAAAGTGCCATATAGACCAAATGGCAACAAAGATCCAAAACAACTTCGTACTCCATCTTGCCATAAAAGGGGAGGTTAAATGTGGGTATTTAAAACGCCATGTTAACGGGTTAACAATATTAAATTATTGAGTTTTAGTTAACGGGTTAACGCATCCTTATTTATGGCTTTTCAAAAAAAACTGAGCATGGCAGTGCTACCAGAGGTTAAGAAGTCTTATGGGCGACTAAAAAACTACATTAACGGAGAGTTTATAACGCCAGCCACCGAAAAATACGACCCTGTTTACAATCCCGCGAAGGACGAAGTGATCGCAGAGGTTCCAATGTGTGTAAAGGACGATGTCAACGTTGCAGTCGAGGCTGCTGTGAATGCCTTTGAGGAATGGAAAGAAGTACCTGTAACAACAAGGGTGAGGTACCTCTTTGAACTAAAAAATGCCCTGGAAAATAAGTTCGAGGAACTTTCGAGGGTTACAACGCAAAACCACGGAAAGATAATCGATGAGGCAAGGGGGGAGATGAGAAGACTAATTGAGAACGTGGAGACGGCGATAGCGATTGCTTATACCCTTTTCAAGGGAGAAAGGCTGGATCAGATCGCAAGCGGAATTGACGAAGAGCTCGTAAGGGAACCAGTTGGCGCATTTGGTGTCATTGGTCCTTTCAACTTCCCAGCACTTGCACCTTTCTGGTACATCCCGTATGCAATGGCAGTTGGTGCAACATTGGTGGTTAAGCCCAGCGAAATATGCCCAATTCCAATGAGCGAGATTTGCTCGATCTTCGATGAAATAAATCTACCACCGGGGGTAGTGAACGTAGTCCATGGTGGCAAAGAAGTGGGAGAGGAGCTTATAAAGCATCCAGACATCAAAGGAGTAACCTTTGTTGGCTCAACACCTGTGGGCAGAGCAGTTTACAAACTAGCTGGTGAATACGGGAAGAGGGCACTTGTTCAGGCCGGTGCTAAGAACTACGTTGTTGTAATGCCCGATGTGAACCTCAACAAAGCCGTGCCAAACATGATTGCCTCTTTCTTTGGAAACAGTGGACAGAGATGCCTAGCTGGCGCAAACTTGGCTGCTGTTGGAGATGTCTACGATGAGCTAAAGAAGAAATTTGTTGAAGCTGCTTCAAAGCTGAAGCTAGGTTACGGTTTGGATGAAAGCGTCGGAATGGGTCCAGTGGTGTCAAGAAAGGCGAAGGAAAGAATTCTCTGGTTCATTGAAAAGGGAATTGAGGAGGGTGCGAAGCTGATTCTCGACGGCAGAAATCCAAAAGTTCCGGATTATCCCAATGGCTACTTCATAGGACCCACCGTATTTGATGACGTGACTCCCGATATGACGATTGCAAAAGAAGAAATATTCGGGCCAGTGGCCTCAATAATCCGCTTTGACACGCTGGATGATGCAATAGAGGCGATAAACAAGAGCAACTACGGAAATGCTGCGGTAATATACACTTCAAGTGGTGCTGCAGAGAGGAAGTTCACGAGAAGCGCTAAATGCGGCAACATCGGAGTTAATGTTGGTATTCCAGCACCAATGGCTTTCTTCCCGTTTGCAGGGATGAGAGAGTCGTTCTTTGGAGTCCTTCACGGGCAGATTGACTGCGTGGACTTCTTTGCTGACAGGAAGGTCATAATAAAGAGGTGGTTGGACTGAGCTCTGTGATGCCTACTTTAATTATTTCATTTATTGTCGAAACGGAGAAGTTGCTATCGGATAGTCTCGAATCCTTAGCTGAGATTAAAGGAGAAGCGGGAAAAGAGCTCAAGAAGATGGCGGAGGATTTTAAAAAAGACGCAGAGCAGCTCGAAAAAATTTTCAAAGAGACTGTTGTCGAACTTTCGTTGGAGCCTATAGAGGGTTTCGACATTGTTTCACTAAAAAATGAGATCGTAAGTTTGCTTAATTCGGAGGAAAAGGTTTCTGGACTTATAAATGCACTCTCAAGGCTTGAAAA
>CAYSRI010000026.1:11390-13500 GCA_964433405.1 uncultured archaeon
ATGAAAATTTTGGTTTTATGGTAGCCAAACTTGAGGAGTTGAAATTAAAAAATTGTGGAGGTGGAAGGAAATGGGAGGAAATGACAGGATATTGAAACAGCTGCAGGAAATTGTAGGGCCGGAATACGCGACGAATGACGAGGCACTGATGTTTCCGTACTCCTACGACCTTACTTGGAACGACCCGCACATGCCCGACTACGTCGTTCTGCCGAAAACCGTGGAGCAGATCCAGAGGATTTTGAGGCTTGCAAACAGGGAGAGAATACCTGTTGTACCTTATGTCACAGGGACCAATATCGGTGGCCTTTGCATACCTGAAGAGGGCGGAATCTTGATGGATTTGAAGAGAATGGATCAAATCCTAGAGATAAACACCGAAACGGGTTATGCAGTCATCGAACCAGGCGTGTCGCATGCCAAGTTCTCTGCAGCGCTGAAGAAACATGGCTATGAATTTGGCTGGGGGGTGCATCCACCAAGCGCTTCCGTCTTGGCAATGGCAATAAACCATGGAATTGGCCATCTGAACGGCAGATTCGGTATCAACAGCCAGATGATCAGTAGCATGGAAGTTGTCCTGCCCACTGGAGAAGTCGCAAAAATTGGTTCGTGTGCCTACTCAAACAGCTGGCACAGCCTGTATCCACTCCCGATGCTGGCTGGTCTTTTCATTGGATGGATCGGAACGACGGGAATCGTCACCAAGCTTGGAGTCTGGATATCCAAGATAAGACCCTACAAGGAAGTTTTGACAATCGCAGCTAAAAGTGCTGAGGATATAACCAAGTACATGGTTGCCTGGAGAGATCTGGAGCTCTGCGATGAAGTAACAGCAGTTTCTTGGTGGTTGGCTCAGATTCCGATTCCGTATCCATACAAGGAGAAGCCGGCAGACGAACCTGAGTGGTATAGCTACACAGTGATAAGCGGCTGGAGCGAGGAAGAGATAGCCTACAAGAAGAAGATGTGGAAGGAAGTCGTTGAAAGGGAAAAAGCCAAGGGTGTTAAACTTGTTGACTACGAGTATCCTCCAGAGGCTAAGAGAGGAAGAACTGAGCTGCCAAGTAGGATAGTTGGTTCTACAAAGAACTACTCGAAGTCATGTGGAGGTGGACTTGCATGGCCTGGAACATTCACACCCGCAAAGAACTGGCCAGTCATATACAATAAGTGGAAGGAGATCTACATAAGGCATAATCTCTCGCCAGCCGTTAGATTCACGGATTACAGGGGTTGCCACTACGGAATGCTAAGGCTGATGACACCCTTCGACAAGAGGGATCCAAAGGCTGTTCAGAATGCGAGAGAAGCCATGAAAGAGTGCATCGAGGTTGGTGTACCGCTTGGCATGATTCCGTACAAGCCTCCTGTTGAGTACTGGAACATAATAAACAAGTACGCTGATCCGGGCTGGATAATGCTTTTGACCAAGATAAAGGACTGTCTCGATCCGAACCACATAATGAATCCTGGAAAGCTGGGGGTGAGATAAATGGGGGCCGAGCACCCATTGATAAGGAAGGACTATGAGAAACTTGCAGAACTTTACAACTACATCTCAATGTGCACTCATTGCACAAACTGCCGCACACTTTATGAGTATGGACAAAAGGAGAACTTCGCCGCAATTGGTTGCCCGCAGGGAGATAAATTCATGCTCGAATCTTACTTTGGAAGCAAGTCAAAGTCTTCGATTGCAAGAGGTTTACTGAAGGACAAGCTGCAGTATACGGATTCAGTCATGCATGCAGTCTTCACTTGCACCACATGCGGAGCCTGCCAGCAGATGTGCGAAACAGATTTCAAGCCAGCCATTATGAGAACAATAGAAGCACTGAGAGCAGAAGCTTGGAGATTTGGAAAGGTGCCTGAGGCAATCAAGAGATGGGGCGGGCACGTCAGAGTGGAGAGAAATCCGTACATGGAAAAGCACTCCGACAGGCTTAAATGGTTGCCAAGCTCAATAAAGAATTCACTGCCAAAGAAGGCGGAATACGTCTACTTTGTAGGTTGCACAGCATCTTACAGACAGAAACAAATAGCACTGGCAACTATTTTTTTTCCAGTAAAACTTCTTATGCTTCTCCTTGTATATAGCAACTCTAAA
>CAYSRI010000027.1:0-4566 GCA_964433405.1 uncultured archaeon
AAGGATTCTTGAAAGATTGGTCGAAATGGGTTTTAGTTCCAAAAGTATCGATTTTGAGGTTCTCAAGCAACTTTTGAAGGAGGTGATCGGTTTTGAGCCCGGAATCTCTGAAAGATGCAGAGATGCGTCTCCTTGAAGCTTTTCGAAGAGCGCTGGAGATCTACGATAAAATAAATGCGTGCGGAGATGGTGAGCTTAAGGGATTTCTTAAGGGCATCTCTGGAGAGTACGTTGATAGTGGGCCTTCAGGATCAATTACGAGGGGGAAAATCGAAATACTTCCAACAGGGAGGAACTTCTTTACAGTAGATCCTACAAACCTTCCAACTAAAGCAGCATGGGAAATAGGAGTCGAGACCGCAGAGAAGCTCCTTAAACACTACTATGAAAAACATGGAAAATATCCTGAAACAGTTGGACAGGTTTTGTGGAGCATTGACGCCTACAAAGCGGATGGAGAACAGCTTGCCCAAATACTATATCTCTTAGGCGTTAGAAAGAACGGCAGAAAGCTTGAAGTCATCCCTTTGGAAGATTTGGGAAGACCGAGGATCGATGTATGCATAAGATTGAGTGGTATTGTGCGAGACACTCTTCCAAATTATGTTTATCTGATCGACGAAGCCATAGCAAAAGTTGTATCACTTGAAGAGCCGCTTGAGATGAATTTCGTTAGAAAACACTACTTGGAAATGATTAGAAAACTCTCAGAACTTGGAGTGAACGATAAATTTGCCAAATGTAGAATATGGGGACCACCACCAGGATCCTACGGTGCTGGCGTGAATTACGCTGTCGAGGCTTCTGCCTGGCAAAAAGACGAGGATCTCGCCAAGGTATGGGTTCAATGGAGTGCTTATGGTTATTCGAGGGAATTTTACGGGATCAAAGCAGTTGAAGCATTTCTGTTAAACCTAAAAACTGTCGATGTAGTTACAAGAAATCATCCAAGCGACGAACATGACTTAACAAACTGCTGCGGCTATTTCGCTCAGCACGGTGGATTTTACAACACAGTAAAGCAGATCAAAGGAGAGGTTGAGATATGCATAACTGACACTACAGACATCTCTGAAACCAAGATAAGGGAAATAAAGGATGAGATCGAGAGAATAGCGAGAACAAAGATTTTAAATCCCGTATGGATAGAAGAAATGAAAAAGCATGGTTACAGGGGTGCAAACGAGTTCTCAAAAAAGATATTGCACCTCTATGGCTGGTCAGCAACAACAAAGCTTGTTGACGACTGGATTTTTGATGAGATTGCCAGTAAATACATCCTTGACGAAGAAATGAGGAAGTTCTTTGAGGAAAACAATGTTTACGCACTTGAGGAGATAGCTAGGAGGCTGATCGAGGCGAACGAGCGAGGACTTTGGAATGCTGACGAAGAGCTTTTGAAAAGGATAAAAGGAGTATATGGAGAAATAGAGGGAATCCTAGAGGAAGATCTTGTTGGAGACGTACAGGGAAGTGCTGTAGAGTTTATTTCGCCGGAAGACGTTGAAAGTTGGAGAGAGAACATATCTGACGTCGTAAAAGTCTGGAAGGTGATAAAATGAAGAGGTATTACTTAATGCTCTTTTTACTTGTAACGGCGCTGGTTTGCTGTCTTCAGAAATCAGAGGAGACAAAAAGCGGAATTGAAGTATTTGACATGTCAGGGAATAGATTATTGATAAACGAGTCTCCTAAAAGAGCGATTTTTCTTAGTGGCGAATCTTGGGTTTATGCTTTAAAGATAAGGGATAAAGTTGTTGCGTTCTCAGATCTTGCCAAAAAGAACCCAGTTCTTCTTAAAATCGATCCTGGTGTAGCGAATATTCCCTCAGTAGGAGATATGAGCAAGATAAACGAAGAAGCCATTCTTTCGCTTAAGCCAGACCTAATAGTGCTCTGGGATGAGCCACCTGGATACAAGGAAAATGCGATGAAACTTGAAAGACTTGGAATCCCGATAGTAAGAATTGGCTATATTAAAAGCTATCCCGAAGACATATGCAAACAAGCTAAGCTTCTTGGAACAATATTCGATGCTAAGGAACGAGCAGAAAAGGTCTGCAGTTATATAAAAAATAAGTGGAATGAACTTGAGCAGAAAAAGATAAATAGGGATGTTAAAATTCTTTATTCTTTCACAACTCCTACTTATATAGCATGCAACCATTCCAAGCAGCCCTACGTTATATTCATAAGCCTTGCAGGTGGAAAGGTTGTTTCGCCAAGTTGCAATGCAACATTTGTTCATGTTAGCAAAGAGTGGATCTTAGAAGAGAATCCGGACCTCTGGATAATAAGCTATTTTGCAAATTATTCACCAGAAGATGTAAAGTCAGATCCAGCTTTTAAGGAAATTAATGCTGTAAGAAACAATGCAGTCTACAAGGAAAGCTACAAACCTATGCAGTTCATGGAGCCCTATTTCTTGCTAACTCTTTCCGAATACTGGGAATGGATAAATGGACAGAAAGCTATCGATGAGAGTGAGCTCATATGGAAAATTTACTTGACATGAAATCAAAAAATTTTTATGGTTAAGGGGTGGCATCGAGTATGCAAAAGATAAAAATTCTCCTGATATCCACAATTGTTAACAAAAGCCTAAAGAAGGCAGTGGAAAGTGTAGACTGCTGCGATATTAAGCTTTTGTACTCGTACGATATCCATAAATTTGAAAAGAATGACCTGCAAAAACTTGTAAACTGGGCAGATTTGATCTTAGCTGACATTCGAGGGGATCCGGGGATTCTAAACGAGGTCGAATTTGGAGAAAAGGATTTAATATGTCTCGTTGGTGGTAGCAGTTTAGTTTCAAGGGCAAAGCTTGGGAAGTTCAGGATGCCAGCTAAAGCTGCATCCTCCTACATCTCAGATCCAGTTTCTATAAAAAAGAGGATTGAAAATCTTCAAAAAGCTATAGAGATTGCTGGAAAAATTTTGCCATTTGGTGTGTTCAAGGATGCCAGAGATTACGTTAAAACGCTGAAGTACTGGGCAAATGGTGGATACGAAAATTATAGAAACATGCTTCTTCATCTTTGTAGGATTAAAGGGCTTGATGTCGATGTAAAAGAACCCATAGAGTTCCCGGATTTCGGATTTTATCATCCAGAACATGGATTTGATTATAAACCTGCTGGAAAACCAAACATTGGAATAGTCTTCTACGGCGGAATGCACTTTGAACAGTGTCATAAAACACTTGAAAAGATTGTTGAATGGTTTGAAAGAAGGAATCTGAGTGTACTTCCAGTTTACAGCGATGGAATTCTGAATCTTAAGGCTTTAGAACTATTAAACGACGCTGATGCAATTGTGAGCCTTCTTTGGTTCAGAATGAATGGCGGACCGATGGGAGGAGATCCAAGAGCTACAATAAATCTTCTGAAAGAAAAGAGGGCAAAGATCTTTACCCCTGCCCTAATGTACAACCAAAGGATATCTGATTGGGAGAAAGAGCAGAAAGGCTTAAACATCGTGAACCTATTTGCAAGTGTAACGCTTCCAGAGATGGATGGAGCTGTTGAGCCAATTCCAATATGCGGAGTTCATGAAGACGAGGTAATTCCAATTGGAGATAGATTTGAGAGATTTTGTGAAAGGGTGGAAAAATGGGTGAACCTAAAAAGAAAGCCTAATTCTGAGAAGAAGGTAGCTATAATTATATACAACTACCCGCCAGGAGAAGAGAATCTCGGAAAAGCTGCTTACTTGGACACATTCGAAAGCTTAAAGGTAATTCTCAGCAGAATGAAAGAAGAAGGTTACAAGGTTGAGACTGCAGGAATTGAAAAGCTTTTGCTTGAAAAGAACCTTTTTAACCCAAAGTTGTACTCAGAAAAAGCCATAGATTGCCCAAGATTGAAAAAGAGTGATTACATCAAATTTTTCAATGAGTTACCGGAAGAGCTGAGAAGAGAGGTCATAGAGAACTTCGGAGAACCGCCGGGAGATATAATGGTGGATGGAGAGGATATTTTAATTCCATTGGTAATTCTTGAAAACGTTGCAATTGGAGTTCAGCCATCAAGAAGAAAAATTCTGGAGAATAGTGAAGATTTGTTGTCTGCAGTACATGACAAAACGAAACCGCCTCATCATCAATATCTGGCCTTTTACTTATGGCTTAAGGATGTTTTTAAGGCTGATGCAATAATTCATCTTGGAACACATGGAACGCTTGAATTCATGAAAGGAAAAGAAGCTGGGCTGAGCTCAAAGTGTTGGCCAGATATTCTGATATCCTCCTTACCACATATATACGTTTACCACGTAACAAACGTTTCAGAAGCTACGATCGCAAAAAGAAGAAGTTATGCAACACTCGTTAGCTACAATTCTCCGCCTTACACAACTGCAGATCTTTACGATGAATATTCAAGACTTGAAGAACTCTTAGAGGAATTCAGAACCGAGAAAAGCGCTTCAAGAGCTGAATTTGTAAAAGAAAAAATTTATGAACTTGCTGAAAAGTTGGGTTTGGAAAAGGACTTAGAGAAGCTTGAAGCAAAAATATACGAATACAAGCGCTCGATAATCCCCAAAGGGCTTCATGTTTTTGGCAAG
>CAYSRI010000027.1:4576-12247 GCA_964433405.1 uncultured archaeon
AGCTCAAAGACTTAAAGGATTTCATACTTTTGCTGAGCAGATACGATAGAGGTAACATTAAATCACTTCACAGAAGCATTGCAGAGAAAAAAGGGCTGAATTACGAAGATATCTTAAAAGATGCAAGAAGAATGAAAGAAATAGATCTTGAAGCAAGAAAAATTGTTGAGGAATTTTTATCTGGTAAGATAAGAAAAGAATTTGAAGAAACTCTAAACTTTTGCAAGAAAGTTGCTGAGAGCTTTTCGAAAAATACAATGGAACTCGAGAATCTGATTAAGGCGTTGAATGGAGAATATGTAGAGCCCTCTGTGGGGGGAGATGTGATAAGAAATCCCGAAGCTTTGCCAACTGGAAGAAACCTCTATCAGTTCGATCCTTTGAGAATTCCGACGGAAGCTGCAGTTGAAAGAGGAAAAAGAGCTGCAAGAGATATGATAAATAGATATCTAAAGAATCACGGTAAGTATCCCGAAACTGTTGCCTTGGTTCTTTGGGTATTTGAAACAGACCATACCTTCGGTGAAACGGTAGCTCAGATCTTTGAATTCTTAGGTGTAGAGCTTATACATAAAACCGCCTGGGAGAAGGAGTTAAAAGTAAAAAGCCTTGAAGAGATCGGAAGACCAAGGATTGACGTCGTTATCACGATTTGCGGATTTTTCAGGGATATGTTTCCGAATATGATTGAGATGATTGATAAAGCTATAAAACTAGTTTCAGACCTTGATGAACCAGAGGAACTTAACTTCGTTAGAAAGCATAAAAAAGAGCTTAAAAGCCAGCTGAGAATCTTTGGGCCTACTGCCACCGAGTATGGAACAAGGATGCTTCAGCTTGTTGAAGATAGCATCTGGCAGAATGAAAGCGATTTGGCGAAAGCTTACGTTAGCTCGATGTGCTATGCCTATGGAAAAGATTTACATGGAGTTGAGGCAAGAGATGCATTTGAAGGACTTTTAAAGACTGTTGACATTGTTTCTCAGGTCAGGAGTTCTACAGATTACGAAGTAACGGATTTAGACCATTATTACGAGTTTTTTGGGGGGCTTTCAAAAGCAGTTGAGCTTTTGAAGGGAGAAAAGGCTGAGATGCTGATCGTTGACTCAACAAAAGAGGTTGCAGAGGTTGAGAGCGTCAAGGAATCGATAGAGAGAGGAACAATTACGAGAACTCTGAATCCGAAGTGGATAGAAGAGATTCTAAAGCACGGCTTCAACGGTGTTCAAAAGATTGCAGATAGATTTGAGTATCTATTGGGTCTTGCTGCGACGACGAATTCAGTAGAAAACAGACTTTGGGATAAGCTTGCTGAGAGATACGTTTTGGAGGAGAAGATGTTCAATAGACTAAAAGAGCTGAACATCTATGCTACCAGAGAGATTCTCGAGAAACTTCTCGAGGCTGAAAAAAGGGGATATTGGAAGGCTGGAGAATTGAAGAAAAAGATTGAGGAGAAATATCTTGAAATTGATGGAATTTTGGAGGAGGTGGTAAGATGAAGTTTTTTCCTTTTTCTGCAATAGTTGGGCAGGAAAAAGCTAAGCTCGCTCTTATATGCAATGCGATAGATCCGAGCATAGGCGGTGTTCTGCTCAGTGGAGATAAGGGAACAGGAAAATCGACGATGGTAAGGGCTTTTGCACAAGTTTTGCCAGAAATTGAGGTTTCTGATGGTTGTGCGTTTAACTGTAATCCTTACAACATTGCAGAGATGTGCGATGCTTGTAGAGAGAAGGTGGAGAGAGGAGAGATTAAAGTTGTAAAAAGGAGGATGAGAGTGATAGATCTTCCACTAAGCGTCACCTTGGATAGACTGGTCGGCACAATAAACATAGAGAGAGCTTTAAAGGAGGGAATAAGAGCTCTTCAGCCTGGAATACTTGCCGAAGCAAACAGGAACATTCTTTACATAGACGAAATAAACCTTCTCGAAGATTACATAGCAGACGTTTTGCTCGATTCGGCTGCGTTGGGATGGAATGTTGTTGAGAGAGAAGGAATATCACTGAGGCATCCTGCTAAATTCATTCTTGTCGGTACCATGAATCCTGAAGAAGGTGAGCTCAGACCACAGCTGCTAGACAGATTCGGGATGTTCGTTTCAATTGAATCCTCTCAGAGCGTAGACGAGAGGATTGAGATAGTTAAAAGGGTTACAGAATTCCAGAAAGATCCAGTTTTATTCTACGAGAAATATAGAAATCATGATGAAAAGCTAAGGAATTCCATTTTAAATGCTAAGAAGATTCTTGAGGAAGTGATGATCGATGATGATCTGCTCAGGCTTCTCGCTGAAACGATACTTCAGATGGGAATAAAGACGCATCGTGCAGAGATAGCTACAGTAAAAACAGCCAAGGCAATAGCTGCTTTTGAAGGTAGAAAAAAGGTTAGCCTTGAGGATCTGAAAAGAGCGATGGAACTTACACTACCGCACAGGATTAAATCAAAACCTTTTCAGAAACCCAAAATACCAGAATTAAAGCTCCCGGAAAAGCAGAAAGAAAATGAGGGAAAAGCTAATGAGGGTTCAGGGAAGTCAGAGGGAGAGCAAGAAAATTTTTACGGAAATTCTGAGAAAAGATTTGATTCTAAGGAAGTAGAGATTGAGATAAAGAATGAAAGGGATCGGACGGATAATTTTGGATTCAGGACTTCAAGGGATTGCAAAATTACTATAATAGGGGAAAAGCGTGGTATGCCGCTTTCTTACACTTTACCGACAAATGGGCTTGCTGATATCAACGTTATCGCAACCTTGAATTCCGCATCATTTCGGGGATTTCCTATAGAGATAAGGAATGAGGATATCAGGATAAACGTTCGAAAAGCAAGAGCTCCGAGAATTACGGCAATAATCTTGGACTCAAGTGGAAGTATGGGTATAAAGAAAAGAATAAGTATCGCTAAAGGGATAGCAAAAAAGCTTATTGAAAGTTCATACCAGCGTATGGACTGGCTCTCGTTAATATTATTCCGTGGAAATGAGTCAGAAGTTGTTGTGAAGCCAACTAAAAGGTACGAGCATATATTTTATACAATCGATTCTATCCAAACGGGTGGAAAGACTCCGCTACCTTCTGCATTGCTTAAGCTTGTGTCGCTACACAACAAGATGAAAAACGTGTATGTTAGGGGGATACTGATCACCGACGGAAAAGCCAACGTTCCAGCATTTGAAAATGTTGAGGAAGACTTAGCCAAGATCTGCAACCTTATTGTTAAGAAGGGGATAAAGCTTGAGATCTACGACACAAGAGCAAGGGTCTTTGATCCTTCACCTAGCTACATAGAAATGATTTCGGAAATTACTAAAGCAGAAGTGCATAGGGATGATTATTAGGGTATGGCAAGAAAGTGATTAAGATGGATCTTTACAGCATTCTATATTCCATTATCACGATGGGGATAGCCTGCTTTCTGGGAGTTTTTCTTGCTAACATACTCGTAGAACTCGGTTTTGCGAGGATAATTTCAAAACCATTGGCTCCTCTAATGAGACTGGCCAATTTGCCACCAGTTTTCTCGGTCCCTGCCATAGTATCAATAGTAGATATACGAGGTGGACTAAGCATTGTTGGCTCGATCAGAGATAAGAATGGACTGGAAGACTCTGCGGTAGTGGCTTACAAACTTGTTACAAGACCCTTTTCAACCGTCTTCTTTTTGTTCCGATACTATCTTCCAATTTCCATAGCTGCTCTTGGCCTATTTGTTGGCTCGATTTACATCGCGCTCAGCTTTGCGACCGCATTCATATCCATGGTTATAGGAATAATCTACGGAAGGATAAAGGTAAAAAAATCCTTAACTGGACTAGAAATACCAGAGAGCTCGAAAAAAGGAAATGATGCGGTCAAAAAATCACTGAATTCTGCTATAGAGATGACAAAAAAGGTTCTTGTCAGATACACAGTTATAACAGTAATCATTTCAACCCTTGTTTTTTTAGGTTTTTTCGATATGCTTTCAAAAGAAGTGGACGTCTACACTAGACAGCTTGGCTTCTCTTCCAACTTTGCCGCACTTGTTTCTATCCATATCTTTAGCCCCATGTCTTCAGTGCTAACAGCTGGCGAATTTTTGAGAAATGGACTGATAAGCGTTGAAGAATGCCTCGTAGCACTCCTGATAGGGAGATTTCTTTTCACAGCCATAATGGATTATCCCCGACATTCTCTCCCCTTCTATGCTTCAATTTTCCCCATGAAGTTAGCAACAAAGCTTGTTATGGCTGGAATAATTGTGAATGCAATCGCAACACCATTGCTTATCACAATAGTCTTGCTGGGGTTTTAACTTACCGTTGCTAAAAGTCCCCTTCCGAAAGAGAGGAGATACAGCGGGGAAGAGCGGGAGTAAAACTTTGCATAGTTCCAACAAATTCCGCATTTACCCATCGAAAACGATTGAGGCAAGGCTAAAAGAAGCCCCTTGCGTGAGCGAGGGGTAGTTCACGCTCAGCTTGATATTCTTTTGTTCATGGTCTCCTCGGGAAATATGAAATCTTTATAAGCTTTTGCAATTCTTTAAATTCATGAAAAGCGATATAGTAAAAAAGGGAATAGACAGGGTTGCGCATCGCGCATTGCTCAAGTCTTTGGGTGTAATTGACGAAGAGTTCGGCAAGCCTTTCATAGGGATTGCAAATTCATACAGCACAATTGTTCCGGGTCACATGTATCTAGACAAGATCACGAATGCTGTTAAAGAAGGCGTGTATTCTGCAGGCGGCGTACCTTTTGAGTTCGGAATAATAGGTATCTGCGACGGAATAGCAATGGGACATCGTGGAATGCTTTTTTCTCTGCCCTCTAGAGAAATCGTGGCCGACAGCATCGAGAGCATGGTTGAAGCTCATGGTTTCGATGGTCTGGTCGTAGTAGCAAGCTGCGATAAGATCGTTCCTGGAATGCTGATGGCAATTCTAAGGCTGAACATTCCAACAATTGCAGTTACTGGCGGTCCAATGCTCTCGGAGAGAGTCAAAGGAGAAAAAGTCTCGATAAAGGATGCGTTTGAAGCTGCGGGGCTTTACAAGTCGGGGAAATTAAGCGAAGCAGAGTTAAAGCTGTATGAAGACTTCTGCGCACCCTCTTGCGGCAGCTGTCAGGGATTGTATACTGCGAACACCATGCAAATTCTTACAGAGACACTTGGCTTAAGCCTTCCATACTGTTCAACCTCTCCCTGCGCATCTTCAAGAAAGCTTAGAATTGCAAAGATGAGTGGAAAATGGGTTGTGGAACTTGTTAAATCCAATGTCAAACCTTTGGACTTTGTCAACGAGAAATCCTTTGAAAATGCTGTTACAATGGATATGCTGATCGGCGGCTCAACTAATACTGTTCTTCACTTGCCAGCCATTGCAAGAGAGGCCGGAGTAAAGCTAAAAATTGACAAATTCGACGAAATCAGCAGGAGAACACCACATGTCGTTCTACTCGATCCCGCAAGCAAAGACACGGTAGTAGACCTTGACGAGAGCGGCGGTGTTCCCATGATTGTCAAGAAAATGAAGAAATACTTCAGCAATGAGATGACAGTTAGCGGTAAGAGGCTGTACGAAATTGCAGAAAATGCAATATTAAGGGGCAGAGACATAATAATGTCAGAGAAGCCCTACAGGAAAGAAGGAGGAATAGCAATATTGAGGGGAAATCTCGCTAATAGCGCGGTGATTAAGGCTTCAGCAGTTCGTGAAGATATGCTAAGATTTGAAGGAAATGCAAAAGTCTTTGACGGCGAGGAGAATGCCCTGAAAGCAATTTTAAACAATGAAATTTCTGAAGGAGATATAGTCGTCATAAGGTACATGGGCCCCAAAGGAGCTCCGGGAATGCCTGAGATGCTTTTGCCCACTGCAGCGATTTCCGGAATGGGTTTGCAGAGGGTTGCGCTTATAACCGATGGAAGATTCAGCGGTGCAACAAGGGGACCCTGCGTTGGACACGTCGTTCCTGAAGCTGTTGAAGGAGGTCCCATAGGTCTGCTAAGAGACGGGGACGTGATATCAATAGACGTCCCGGCAAGAAGACTCGATGTGAAGCTCAGCCAAGATGAATTAAAAGACAGAAGAGAAGGATGGAAACCTCCAAAAAGAGAGCTAAGGGGCTACCTGGCAAGATATTCCAGACTCGTGAGCGGTGCTGAGGATGGGGCCGTACTTCTCTGATTCCTTAAGCATTCTCGGAATGGGCTTAATTGCCCTTATATCTCTTTTAGTAATGCTCATACTGCTCATAGTGATCCCTGGATTCTTTCTATGGCTTTCACTTGGAATTATTGGCAAGAAAAGATCCTTGCTTAAGTGCGGTTTCGCGAATCTTATAGCTCTCATTTCCTCGGCTTTTATAACACTGATCTTATCTTTTATTCCACTAATAGGCTTAGTAGCACCAGTAATTTTTGCACTCGTCTATCTATGGGTTTTCAAAGAGCTTCTCGACCTTGGATGGTTCCATGCGATCTTCGCGGTGATAATAAGCGTTGCCTGCGTTATGCTGCTATCGATAATTTTCAGCACGCTTTTCTCTGCGATCTTCAAGCCTCCATGGATTCCACATCATCATTTTATATTTTAGCGGAATAAAGGCATTCTGGAGTAGTCTTCAAGTTTCAGGGCTTCTAGCCAAACTTTTTTGCACTCGCAGTCAATTTCGAGCAGATTTTTATCTTGAGTGAGTGAAAATAGCTTAATCGCGCTTACAATTTCTCTGTCACATTTTCCACAGTTATGTGGACCTCTGATCTTTCCTCCCGCAACAGGGTCGCATATCGTCTCGGCCGAGATATTTTTCAATACCAGCAACGCGCTCCAGAGCCATGGAGGCCGGTAAAGACCTCTGTCCCATAACTTCTCGACTATGGTACCTTTCTGGATGTTCATTAGATTTACGGAGATCACATCCACGTATCCTTTTACTTTTTCAGCTGATTCAATCAAATCTTCAATGGCTTCTCTTTCCGACAAAAAAGGTGGTTTAAGCAATAGGTAGCACTTGACTCTGAAACCTTCCCTTTTCAATATTTCCGCTGCTGTCATAAAATCTGAGAAACTAAAACCCTTGTTTATGCAATGCGTCCTTATAAAGTCATTGGCAGTCTCAAGTCCGATTCCAACCTCGAGCTCGAGACCTCTGAAATCCCTAAGCCTTTCAGATTCGATGAACTCGGGTCTGGATTCGATTATGAGCTTCTTAATCCCTGTATCTCTGCAAAGATCCAGAAAATACGTTCTCAGCTCTGCAGGAATTTCTTTTTCATCTAAAAAGCTGCCAGAAGTAAATATTTTTAGAATTCTGACGTCGCCTAACTTTTCAAAGATCTTATTCATCTGATCTCTCAAAGCGCCTTCGCTCAAGTCCCTCGATTCAATCCAGTAACCGCACATGTAGCATTTTCTCCAGGAACAGCCCCTGGTGGTAATTATCGCCGTCAAGCAGTCCTCAATCTTTCCCTTATATCTCTCCTTTTCTTTCCAGAGCTTAAGCATAGATATATCGGTACCTCAACCTGTCCCCGATGAGCACACCAACAGCAAGCCCTGTGAGGTGGGCGATGTAAGCAACTCCTGTACCGACTACGTGCGTAGTTGTAAGCGTGAGCATGCCGAAGTCGTACAGTGCGAAGACAAGAATGGCTAGCCTTATGCTAATCGGAATCGGA
>CAYSRI010000027.1:12257-13416 GCA_964433405.1 uncultured archaeon
TTATTCCTGGGGCAATCATTCCTAAGCATCCCATTATCCCGAATATCGCTCCGGAAGCCCCCAAAGCTGGAATAAAGCTCATTGTGGCATATGCATATCCGATGTAGCCTAGATTGCCCGCAAGTCCTGAAGCAAGAAAGATCTTTAGATATTTTCCTTCGCCTAAAAGCCGCTCCAACTCTGCTCCAAAGAAGAGAAGAACGAAGCAATTTATGAAGAAATGCCAGAACTCAATGTGCAGGAATATGCTTGTGAGTAATTGCCAGGGCTTCTGTAAAACCTGCAGAGGATGAAGGGCAAACCAGTCAACCATTGTCTGGGGATACAGTATTGAGACCAAAAAGAAGACTAAGCACAGAAAAAGAACCAAATTGTTCGCGCCGTAAGGAAAGAGCTTCTTTTTTCTGTAAACGTTTTGATCGAGGTGCACAAAAAAAGAAATTAAAGGGATTAAAAAACTTTCTTAGAGCTGGTACTTACCTCTAAATTGCTTCGCAATTTTCGCAAGCTTCTGAGATTCCATTATGTTGCCCGTGATCTTGTACTTGCCCATCATGAAGCTTGCGACAGGATCCTCCTTGCCCCTTAAAACATCGCACCAGAACTTTGACGACGCGATTATGGTAAAGGTTGGTTTTTCGGCCTTCCCTTCCTTGAATTCACAAGTCCCATCCTCTTTGTATACAACATAGAAGAACTCATTGTTGTCAATCTGGTACTGCACGACGCCCTTCCAACCCTTTAAAGACGCCTGGACATCTTTGTCCTGGTTCTGGATGTCGCACATCTTCTTAACCAAATCCTTTGCTTCACTCATGCCATCACCAAATTCAGCCGATAATTGATGAATATAAGCCTTTTGGTTTTTATTTGGTGTCATTTAGAAGTGAACTGACCCTTTCGTGAGTGAGGGCTCCTCGCTTCATTGAGAGAACTGGCTCCTCGATTACTTTTCTATAAGGAATTACGAGACTCAGAGGTTCTCCCTCGACGAGCATTCTTGGCTTGCGGCCCTACATCCAGTATGTTGAGAGAGGCGTTGTAGTCTCCCTGTCTCATATCTTCCCTGTAGTAAGAGGGCTTAGCAGCAACGTAAGCTAAAATTAACAAAAGAGAGAAGGTTAATTTTAGCTTACGTTGCTGCTAAGCCCTCTTACTA
>CAYSRI010000028.1:0-12951 GCA_964433405.1 uncultured archaeon
CCGGTTATTAAAAGTTATATTGATTTGCTATATTATGAACTTGAAAGGTATTAATGGAGAACATTCAATAAAAAATAAAAATGTTAAGCGGAGGTAATAGCAATGAGATCCTTTTATGAAAACATTGAGATTCGTGAAGATACAGTTTACTTACAACTTAAAATTGAAGACCCTGAAGTGGTGGAATGGCTATACCGTTTTGATGATAATGAAGAGAGAATAAAACTTGTCAAACAAGCACTTAAAGTGGGAGTAATAGCAATGACCAGTGCTTGGGCTGGAGGAACCACACAAACCATTCGTCAGGCTTTGGAAAGTTGGCGTGCTGAGGTAGAAAAGGTGGTTAATGAAACAATCCAGAAAAGCCGCGATCAAATCATTTCGCAGATTTCAGAGCGTTTTAATCATCAGGTTGCGAATCAAGTTCTCATTCAAATTGATCAGGCAGCTCGAACAGCAGCCGAGAGAATCAAAGAGCGAGTTGAAACTCTGGAAAAGAAAATAGACCCAAACCATCCTGAAAGCTGGTTAAGTACCGTAAATGAAGCAATGAAAGAATTGAAAGATGCTTTTGATCCGGCCAAAGAAGGATCCTACTTGTGGCATGTTAAAAATACTCTGACCAGTTTTTATGAACGTGACGGTAAAGCCGCAAAATGTATTTCTGAGACCATTAATCAGGTTTTCTTCTCTGTGCAGGCTATATGGGATAACTTAAGTAAAAGTATAGAGGAAATTAAAGTTCGTCTTGGTGGCACTGCCCTTCAGAGAGGTTTGGCTTTTGAAAAAGAATCTGTGGGTATACTCCTTCAAAACACTACAGCTGTAACAGGCGACCTCTGTGAGCATGTTGGTGGAGACAATCGAGCCGGGGATTGGCTTATACATGTTATGCATGGAGGCATCTCTAATCGACAGAAGATCGGAACCATAGTTATTGAAGTTAAAGATAGTAAAAAGAATAAGCAACAAGTTCATCAGGAACTCGAAAATGCACTTAAGTCCAGAGAAGCAGATGTAGGCATTATGCTGTTTGCAAGACCGGACCAGAATCCCTATCAAATTTCTTTTAGCACCATTGATGAGAACTACACAAAAATGGTATGTGTATGGGATGAAAACGGAATAAATTTTAATTTTGCCTATCAACTTGCAAGGCTGTGCATTTTTGAAAAGCACTTGAGAGCTACCACTCAGGCGGATTGGATAGATCTAAAACAGCAGATTAAAGAATTGGAAAACGAAGTTAATCGTATAGGTGAGATTGAGCGAGCTGCACGATTATCTAAAGACCATTCAGAAAAAGCCGAGGAATTGTGTCGCGAACTCCGCTCACAACTTATGAAGCGGATTAACAAATTGTCGGAGATTATTAGTCATATAGGGAGATAGAACCAAACCTTCAGTACTTTATATTAAAAACATTGATGGATATAAGAACTAATATAAAATTAGAGTTAATTTAATAAAAAGAGAGTAAAAAATGAGCAAAAAGATTTATATAACCCATTGTTCAGCAAAGAAAGATGATAGATTACGCAATACCGGTAAAAAGACAACTCCAGACAAGTTATACACTGCCATATATTTACAGCGATTTATTAAAGCGTGTAAAGAAAAAGGTGTAGAATGGGCAATATTTTCTGATAAATATGGAGTAATCTTTCCTGAGGAAAAAATAGAGTGGTATGACAAGCATCCCGGTAAAGTGTCACCTGAGAAATTTGAAAAATTAGTTGACAATTTTGTTAAAAGATTATCAGAATATGAAGAAATTTAGTTTTATTATAATCCTGGATGTTTTCATAAGTTGTACAAAATTTTAATTAAAAAAGTAAAAAAGCATGGATTAAATGTAAAATTATTTACACATATTAGTGAGATATGGGAGGAAGTAAAATGAAAGATTATAGAAAAATATTCAATCAAATAGAAAATACATTACGTAAACTTTTAGAAGATGAGTTTGATTCACGTTTTGAAAAGTTTAAAGAACTCGATTATAGGAATATGCAAGACGAAGATATTTTTTGGATTCTTGTTTATGTCGTTTTTTATTCAGGAATGAATGCATCCATCGTTTCCAAGAAGCTTCCCGCAATAAAAAAATATCTTTATGATTTCAAAAAAGTAAAAGATTATACTGAGCATGTTATAAATCAGATCCTGAAGGATCCGTATGTAATCCATAACAGGCGGAAGATTGAGGCATGTGTAAATAATGCTAAAGCCTTTGATGAAATTTTGAAGACCTACGGGTCTTTTGCCAGATATCTTGAATCTTTCGGGCCACTTTCACAAGATGAAACTATTGAAAAATTAAAATCAGATTTAATAAGCAGATTTAAATATCTCGGAAAAAGGACAGTTTACCATTTCTTAATGGATTTAGGGCTTAATGTGTTTAAGCCAGATAGGGTTATCTGCAGAATTTTCTCACGGCTTGGGTTTATCGATAATGAAAAAAATATAACTCAGGCTATTAAGGTGGGTAAGGAGATTGCAATTGCAACAGGTTATCCGATAAGGTATGTAGATATTATATTTTCAACATATGGCCAGACGGGAGACCTTGCAATTTGCTTAAAAAATGACCCAAAATGCTATATCTGTGGAGTAAAGGAATATTGTAATTATTATACTGAAAAATCATTGGAAACATAGCATACATGTTACAGCTAACCGCTTTTTCCTTTTGGGTATTGGTTTTACGATAGTAAAATTGGATGTTGAAATTATTAAATGAATATGTAAAAGTTAAAATATATGGGATTAGTGATTAATTGCGAGAGAGGAAGGAAATTAGCGAAAATTCTCTATAATTTGTTTTCAACTGTTGGGATTTTTGGTCGAAAGGATATGCCCGAAGATATAATGCCAAAAGGTGTAGTTAAAGGATCACTTGAACATCTCATATTTATAACTTTAACAGTTTCTATAGATTATCAAAGAGATGCTGTATCCTTATGGAATGCTTCAAGAAAAACTTTTGAAGATCCAGAAACGAGATACTTATTTGATCTTAAGGCTTTATATAAAACTCCTTTCAAAAAAATTATTGAGGATATGCAAAAACATGGACTATCAAAGAAGCCGCGAAAAGATGCCTATATCTGGAGAACAATAGGGGTAACATTTTACAAAAAATGGAATGGGGATCCTAAAAACTTTCTCCAAAGTTGTAATTGTGATGCACCAACAATTTTAGAACGATTGAAAAAAGACACCCATTTGGATAATGGTCGATGGGTGCCTGATTTTCCATATCTTCGCGGAGATAAGATCGGCCCTTTATGGTTGAGAATGCTTCGGGATAATCTCGGCATTCAAGAATTAAAAAATTTAGATAAAATTCGTATCCCTGTGGATAGACATGTAGCCAAGGCTACTCTTACAACAGGAGTTGTGAGCGGGCAATTTTACGGAAAACTGGATGATCTGTTTGAATATATAAGAAAGGCATGGTTTGAAAGTGTAAAAGGTTTAACTGTTAAAAATAGACCTATGATTGCTTTAGACATAGATGAACCTCTCTGGCATCTCTCAAAGTATGGGTGTACAAAGCGAGATAAGAACACAGGAGATTGCCCACTCCATCATAGATGTGAGGTGAAAGAGTTTTGCATTAAAGGTCGAATTATAATAAAAGATAATATGGTAGAAGTGGAAATATAAAAACTTTATGGTTCTTTGCAGGAATAGGAAGATATAGAATGAAAAACAGATTTCGAAGTTGTTTTAAGTTTTTTTAGATTTTTGAATAGAAGCAACTGCAATTTTTCATTTTAAAATTTTTATGGAGCGATTCAAGCTTGAAGATTGAGCTAAATTAAGATATTATACTGGTATTAGAATGAAAGGAAAATTGTTCTTAGGAGAATATATGAGTATATCGAGAGATAAGCTTTTTGCAAGCCTCAAGGCTGGAGCCGATCTTATAAGGGGAGGAGTGGATTACAAAGTTCTTTTATTGTTTCTTTTTTACAAGGCCTTAAGCGATAAGTGGAATGCATTTGTAGAAAGCTTTATAGCAGAAGGGCGCACAAAAACGCAGGCTTATCTGCTCGCTAACAGGAAATACTATATCCTTTACGATGAGAATGAGCAAAAACTCCTGACCTGGCACGAGGTTACAAAAAGCAGAGAAACTCTTGCAGAGCTTGCAAATGCTTTAACGAGAATATCGAGACTGAATGAAAAGCTTTCAGATCTTGAGAAGCTTGTTGAAATTTTAGGTTTCAAGGGATTCATAAACGAGGATAACCTGCATACGATTGAGAGCATAATTCAGATTTTCAATACCCTTGATTTCTCGAAGATTCCCTACGATGTAGTAGGAGATGCGTACATGTGGATTCTGAACTACTTTGCACCGCAGAAGGCAAAAGAGGGAGAGAACTACACTCCAATAGAGATCGTGAATCTCGTTGTTAATCTTCTTGATATTGAGATTGATGAAAATAATGGAATTGTCACAGTTCTCGATCCTGCTCTTGGATCTGGAAGCATGCTCATAGTTTCGAGAGATTATATGAGGGAAAAGTATGGAGAAGAGGGAGAAGATGTCTTAATGCTATACGGTCAGGAGAGAAACGAAATAATGGGCGTTATAGCAAAGATGAACTTAATTCTCCACGACATAAAGAATTACGAGATTTTTATAGGAGATAGTTTAGCTAACCCGAGATTTCCGCAGTGCGATTATGTAGTTGCGAATCCTCCCTGGAATCAGGACTACAATGTGAACGGGCTTATTGAAGATCCGAAGGTTAAGAAAATTTACACTCAGGTTACTAGCACTTTGCCACCCAAAAACTCGATGGACTGGGGATGGATACAGCTCATGCTTTACTTTGCAAGGAAGAAAGTGGGCATAATTCTGGATAACGGTGCTCTGTTCAGAGGAGGAAGCGAGAAGAGGATCAGGGAAGCCATCATTAACAAAGATTTGATTGAAGCTGTTGTTCTGCTTCCAGAGAAGCTCTTCTACAACACAGGTGCTCCAGGATGTGTTATCATTTTCAACAAGAACAAGCCAAAAGAAAGGAAGGATAAAATTCTGTTCATCAACGCAAGCAATGAATATGAGAGTCATCCAGAGGTTAGAAGGTTGAACAGGCTTGGAGAAAAGAACATCAAGAAGATTGTGGATACTTACCGAGAATTTAAAGATATCAAGGGTTTTGCAAGAGTTGTCAGCATTGAAGAGATTGCGAAAAACGATTACAATCTGAACGTTACGCTCTACGTCACGCCAATTGAAGAAGGTGAAAAGATAGACATTGCTGAGGAGTTCTCAGAGCTGAAAGAACTTGAGAAAGAAAGAAATGAGGTAAAAACCAAGCTTGAGGATTATGTGAGTGGTGTGATTCGAGCTTTGGGTGGTTAGCATGGAGTTTTACAAAGAGGAAAGGCTCAAGTTCGTTGAAGAGCTCGGTTGCGAGGTTCCTGAAGATTGGGAGGTTGTTAGGCTTGGAAAATTGGTGAGTTATGTCAAAGGTAAAAAACCAAAAGTAATTGTAAATTCTGCAGAAATAGGTCTTCCGTACCTTTCTACAGAATATCTTAGGAATGGAATCGCTAATCAATTTGTAAAGCTAACAGGAGAAGAAATAGTCGTTGATGATGGTGAGTTAATTGTTTTATGGGATGGTTCTAATGCTGGAGAATTATTTCTTAGTAAAAAAGGTGTCCTATCTTCTACTTGTGTGAAATTAACTCTAAAAAGAAAAGAATGTTATAAATTGTTCTTGTTCTATCTTTTAAAATATCGCGCTGAGCCTATTCTAAAAAGCCAAACAAAAGGAACAGGAATACCACATGTAGACAAAAATGTGTTTAATAGTGTTCTGATTTCATTTCCACCCCTCCCAGAACAAAAAGCAATTGCAGAAATTCTCAGCACGGTTGACGAAGCGATCCAGAAAACCGACGAAATCATCGCCAGGGTTGAACGCTTGAAGAAGGGCTTGATGCAGGAGCTTCTCACTGGAAAGGTGAGGGTTAAAGTTGAGAACGGTAAGATCAGCTTTTACAAAGAGGAAAGGCTCAAGTTCGTTGAAGATCTCGGTTGCGAGATTCCCGAGGATTGGGAGGTTGTTAGGCTTGGAGATACAGGAAAAATAGTTAATGGTTTTGCGTTTCCTCTGAAATATCAAGGAAAAAAGAATGGCAAATATCTCTTTGTCAAAGTAAACGATACGAATTTACCAGAAAATAGTAAGTATATTCAAACAGCTGAGAATACAATTGACGATGAGATTGCAAAGGAATTGAAAGTTAAGATCTACCCGAAAGGCACTATAATATTCCCTAAGATCGGGATGGTCATATATCTCAGAAAGGTAAGAATTCTTGCCAGAGAAGGGACTTTCGATAATAACATAATGGGAATTGTTCCCAATAACGAGAAAGTATACAACGAATTCTTATATTACTACATGCTTGAAAAAATCGATTTAACAAAAATTGCTGGTGCTACTACGACGCCTTCAATTAGAAAATCTGACGTTGAAGAGTTAAAAATCCCACTCCCACCTTTAGAAGAACAAAAAGCAATCGCAGAAATCCTTTCAACTCTCGACAAGAAACTCGAAATTGAAAAGAAAGAGAAGGAAAGGCTCGAAAGGATAAAGAAGGGACTCATGGATGTTTTGCTGACTGGAAAGGTGAGGGTGAAGGTAGATGAGCGAGAAAGAGATTGAAGAGAAATTAAGAAAGAAAATTGAGGAAATTGCCGAAAATCTGGGAGGTGATCTTGATTACAGAGTTCTTTTAACTCTCATGTTTTACAAAGTGATAAGCGATAAATGGCTTGAAAAAGCTAAAGAATACTCTCAAAAGTTCAAGGAAGTTCAGGCTTACATGCTTGCAAACAGGAACTACTACTTCCTTTACGATGAAAGCGAAGGTAAGCTTCTCACTTGGCATGAATCCGTGAAGGAAAAGGCGAGCTCTGCAAGCCTGATCTCCAATTTATCACGGGTTATCAAGCTTAACCCAGAATTTGCTCGCATGGATGTGCTGGTTGAACACTTGAAAACTTTCACATCTCCAGAATACAGCGAAAGACTCGAAAAGATGATAAATGGTTTTAGCACGCTCGATTTCTCAACAGCATCGCCAAAAGTTCTGAACTCGCTTTTCATGTGGATACTAGCCAATTACGGTCCTGAGGAAAAGTCTGAAAAGAAATCCAGCGAGAAAAAAGGAGAGGAATTTAGAGTTACCCCTCCAGAAGTTGGAATTCTCCTCGTGAAACTTCTCGGCATTGAACCGGATTCCAGTGTGCTTGACCCTGCCGTGGGATCCGGGAGTTTCCTGGTTTATGCTTACAGGCACGCAGAAAGAAAAGAACATGAGCCAAATATCATGCTTTACGGGCAGGAAATAAGACCTCAAACTGCGGCAATAGCAAAGATAAACATGGTGCTGAACGAAATAAAGAACTATGAAATATTCGTAGGAGATAGCTTAGCAAGCCCGCAGTTTTCAGAAGCCGATTATGCTATGACAGACCCAAGATGGAATCAGAAATATGATGTTAATAATTTGAAGACGAAACCAGAGATCAAGAAAATTTACATGACCTTCTCAAGAAACGGCTTTCCAAAGAATAGTATGGATTGGGGATGGATTCAAATACTTCTTTATTTCTCCAGAAAAAAGGCCGGGATAGTTATTGACAACGGTGCTTTGTTTAGAAAAAAAGACGAGAAAAGGATTAGAGAAGAGATAGTTGAGAAGGATCTTGTTGAAGCAGTAATACAGCTTCCTCCAATATTTGGAGGAAACAAAATACAAGGCTCTGTCATTATCTTCAACAAGAACAAGCCAGAGGAGAGGAAAGGCAAAATTCTGTTCATAAATGCAAGTAATGAATACGAGAAGCATCCAGAGACCTCTGCAATGAACAGGCTCGGAGAAGAGCACATAGAGAAGATAGTTGTTGCTTATAAATTGTTTGAAAACATTAAGGGATTGGCAAGGATTGTAAGCCTTGAAGAGATTGCAAAGAACGATTATAACCTTAATGTAACACTTTATGTCATGCCAATTGTAGAACAGGAGAAAATAGATTTAGAGAAAGAAGTAAATGAGCTTGAAAACATTGAGAGAGAAAGAAATGAACTTACTTATAGAATAATAAAAATATCGAAACATATAACATCATTACTTAAAGAAAGCTAATATTATGCCTCTTCAGTCCGAAAAAAGTGTTCATGCTGAAATTAAAGAAAAACTAATTGAATTGGGTTGGGAAGATGGTAATGCTGAGCTTAAAATATCTGAGCACGAACTGATTGAAAACTTTTATCTGCCTGAGGTTTTTGAAAAGAAAATACTCGAACTTAACGAAGAAAAATTCTCAAAGCTTGAAGAGGAAGAGAAAAGAGAAGTAATTGCAAAAATTTTTGATGAGCTCAATTCGAGTGCGGAAAGAATTCTCAACTATCTAAAATACGGAGTCAGGGTTAATGTCGGAAAGGAAACCAAAATCTTTCATCTAATTGACCACGAAAAGCCTAACAGGAATTACTTCTTTTTCCTTCACGAAGCCAAGTTTAAAGGTTCACCAGACAACAGCAAACCCGACTTCACCCTTTTTATAAACGGAATTCCAGTCGTTATAATTGAAGCGAAGTCAGGGTCAATTCCTTATTCACACAAAACAGCTTTAGAAGACATAAGAGGCTATGAAATGCGATCTCCCGACCTTTTCCGATTTGTTCAGTTTGCAATTGCTTATGGAGATGAGAAACGCTACACTCCCACTCTCCCGAACTATGAGAGAAAGCAAATTCAAGGCATATCATTTAACTGGAAAGGTAATATTTTAGATCTTTTGAGGCATGAGATGATTTTGGAATTCATAAAATATTTCATTTTCATCTGGAGTCCCGAAGAGGGCGTTAAGAAAAAGCTCATTGCGAGACACAATCAGTATCGAGCAACGAAAAAAACTATAATGAGAATTGAAAATCACATGAATGGCGGAAAAAATCGTGGACTCATATGGCACTGGCAGGGTAGTGGTAAGACGTTCACAATGTTTTTTATTGCCAACTACTTCTTTGACAAGTACTACTCCCAAAATCCTGCCGTATTTTTTGTAGTTGACAGACAGGATTTGGAAAGGCAACATGATGAGGTTTTAAAATCCGTACATGAAGAGAAATTCAGAAGTGTTTATAAGAAGATAGAGAAAATCTCTGAGCTTTGCAGAATTATTGAAACCCTGAAAGAAAGTGAGTTTTCGAAAAACATTATTCCTCGTGGCGTTTATCTAACAACAATTCAGAAATTTCAGAAAGGGCAAACTGATGTTGAAGGTTTGAGTGAAAAAGAGGATCAAAAAGCTTCGCAAAGGATTTATTCTCTCCTTCTTGAACTGGCTCAAAAGTATCTGAATTACCTCGAAAAAACAAATCAAGAAGATTATAGGAAAGTTATTGATAAGCTCTCATCTTTAGATGAAAGGGAAAAAGAGAAACTCCTTATAGAACTTGGTAGTATCAAAAGCAAATCTGTGTTGTTTTTGATAGACGAGGCTCACAGGAGTCATTACAGCACACTAGGAGCCATGAGAAAGGCAACTTTTCCTAACTGCGTGAGTTTCGGATTTACAGGGACTCCCATTTTCAAGCATGAAAGAAACACATTTGTTGAGTTTTCCTATCCAGATGAGAAGGAGTATTACCTCGATGTTTACTTCATCGAAGAATCAATAAGTGATGGCTTCACTCTTCCGCTTGCTTATGAGGTTGTTAAAGAGGGTGATGTGGAAGCTGAGGGAATTCAGATAAGCTTAACTGAGAAGGAGATAGCAGATTTCATAAAGGAATACATGGAAAAACAAGGTAAAATTGAGAAACTTCTCGAAGCAAAAATCTCAAAGAGAGAGATTCGTGACAACATAACGAAGGCAAAGGTAATTCTACTCAACCCCAAAAGAATTGACAAGCTTGCCAAATACATTGTCGAGAGAATAGAGAAAGATACAGAGAACTTCAAATTCAAGACAATGGTTGTAGCGGTCAACAGGCTTGGATGTGTTAGATACAAGAAAGCTCTGGACAAGTATCTTGTGGAAAAATTTGGAGAAGAAGCGAAAAATTGGAGCGAAATAGTAATGACTTACAATTACAAAGAGACGGAACCAGAAATTCTTCAATACATGGAAGAGTTAAAAAAGAAAAGAGGAAACAAGGACTACAATGAAATAAACAAGGAAATTCAGGACGAGTTTAAGAACAAGGAGGATCCGAGAATTTTGATAGTCACAGATATGCTTCTAACGGGCTTTGACGCTCCAAGACTTAGAGTCATGTATTTGGATAAACCTCTCTACGAGCACAGGCTTCTTCAGGCTATAGCGAGAGTTAACAGACCGTATCCTGATAAAGAATTCGGTCTAATTGTAGATTCCGTTGGGCTCATGGAGCATCTTACAAAGACTATGACAATTTACAACCTTTTGGCCGATGAGGACGCCGAGATTAAGAAAGATCTTGAGCTCAATCTGATGAAATCAATAGAAGAAAAGTTTTCTGAGTTTGAATCTAAGTTTAAAAATTTGAAAGATGAGTTAAAAACGCTTAATGTGGCTGGTGAAGATGTTGAAATCGATCTCGATACCGTAAAGAAAGCTCTGAAAACGGGAGAAAATAAAGAGGAAATTCAGAACAAAATAAAAATGATGGCGATGCTTTATACTGAAAGCGAAGAGTTTTCAGCCAAAATTATCAGACTTGTAAACGAAATGTATAGAATTTTGAGGCTATACAAATCTTTGGGAGCTTATACTAACAAGATATATTATATCGAAGATATTCAGGCTCTTGCATACATCTACTACAAACTTAGATACATAGTAACTCCGAAAAGTGTAAAACTCAGAAGTGAATTTTGGAATGAGCTAAGATCATATATTTACGAAAAAACTATGATTGATGAATTCCAAGAAGTTGGAAAAACTATATTTGAACCTGAAAAAATAAATAAGTTTGTTTCAGAATTAACAGAAAAATTCGATGAGAAAGAATTAAGGAAAATTTTCATCAATCAGCTTGCAGACTATTTTTTTTACCTGAGAGACTCTGTAATAGATAAAATACATGACCCGGTTTACAAACAAATTGCTGAAAAAATTGAAAGATTAAGGATAGAATGGATACTGAGAATTATCAATACAAAGACGTTTATTGCTAAACTCAAAGCTATTGAGGACGAAAAAATTGCCTATGAATGTAAAATAAAAGGAAAACCTATAGAAGAAAGGATAAAAGAAAGTATGAGTTATTATGTAAAACAAATGATTGATAAAGTGATAGATTTTTCAAATACGGGAAAATATCTCAAAAGCCTTGTTTCAAGAAAGATAAAGATACTTCCCAAACACAAAAGTGAACTTGAAACAAAAATTATGGAAGATTTGTTTTTAGCTGATGCGGATGAAAATACGGCTAAAAATCTTACAGATGAACTTGTTAAGTTTATAAAAGAGGAGATAGATAGATTATGGAGCGAAAAGAAGTGATAAGGCTATTCAGAGATATTGTTGAAGAGTTGAATCTGGAAAAGATCCAAATCAGACTCGTTCCTATGAAGAAGAAAATCGCATCTTTTTCTTTCAAAACAAAAACTTTAAGATTGAACAGGGAAGTAGTTAAAGTTTTAGATTACGAACTCGTAAGATATATAATTCTTCATGAACTCGTTCATCTTAAAATAAATGATGTGAACCACGGAAAAACATTTTTCGAAGAATTCGGAAAGTACTATACTGAAACAGATTCAAAAATTTTGGAAATAAAATTAATTCAACAATTAATCTCTTCTTCCTAAGCGTATTATATTTCCTATCTATTTAATCATATTTTTGCATTTTTAAAATTTTGTCATAAATTTTTAACTTACTGTGGCTCGATAGCAGCAACTTTGTAAAATGTTTTTTAATTTTATTATTTTTTATTAATCAGGTAAAGCTTTGGTATAACTTAATCGAAAACACAAAATAATCTTGTGCCGTTAGCTTTAGCCTGTGATTATTAAAACATAGCAATTCATTATCTGGAAAATTTTTAAAATTTTAATTATCGAGGATTTTTACATACTTTAAGAGTGTGGAATCTCTTTTTCACAAGATTAGCCATTACTTTCTCTATGATTTGAAGTAGCTGAATTATGGAAATTATGTCTTTTTAAAGTTATTTTAATCCAAAAATATCCACCCTTTGAAGTAATCTGCTAATGTACCCCTTCAAAAGGTTAAATCTTTACATAGAAGAATGCCAATATTTGTTAAAGATAAGAACTTCTCTTTGTGAAATCGAAGAAATTTTAGTTATATGAAAAAATTTTGTTGTGGCAAAATTGAATAACATAACAAATAACAAAGTAATTTGGTACTCAGGCCTCACGCACCTTTTAAAACTTGCCTTTAGTTTTATCCCTGCCTTTTGGTCTGTAATTTTTGATTAGGATTTTATATATTTCTTGAGTTTTTTCTGAAGAATAGTTTCGAAAATCGATTTTTGATTTGTAACTTTAGCTTTTTTAGTATCTTCAGAAATATTCTCCATTTCTTTTTTTTCGACGTACTCTTTAAGAAGAGATTTTATTGGAATGCGATTTTCGAGAAGTTTTTCTATTCTTTCTCTTTCAGGCTGCGTAAAAATATCTTTTATCGTGAAACCATATTTTTTGAATTCTTTAATAATTTCTTTTTTTGCCCCGTCATAAATTTCCTTCACTCTGACCAATTTTGTTGTTTTTCTTTTTCTCGTATAATAAACTGCATAACGCATTGCAAGATTACCTTTAAGTTTTTCAGCAAATTTATCTATTTCTTCTGTTCTTTTGCTGTAAAGATTTGCAAGTGAATTAAAAATTTTTCATAGTGTCAAGAAAATTGTGTATGGATTTTTTCTTCTTTTGTAATAATTCTAA
>CAYSRI010000029.1:0-1260 GCA_964433405.1 uncultured archaeon
AACTTTCTGTTGCTGTTAAGTCCCCTTCCGAAAAGGTATACGGCGAGAAGCCCTTGTGAGCGAGGAGTAGTTCACGTGAAAAGTAAAAGTCCGGAATCTGAGTGAGGGTTATCATTTATTTGTGGTGCTCAAAATGGTTTCTCTCACCTTTTTGTATCTCTCGTAGACTTCTGAATAGTCTATGCCTGAAGGGAGCACGGTTGTAAACCGGGGAACAAACTTCTCAAGAACGTATTTCAGCGACAATCCTGCAGATAAGCATGCCAGCATTGCGGCCCCTCTGGCTGTAGCTTCTACATCTTCCGATACTAAGCATGGTTTCTTAATCACGTCTGCGAAAATCTGGTTCCAAAGTGCACTCTTGGCTGCACCACCGTCGAGTCGCAGTTCGGCAATCCTTATCCCCAAACTCTCCATTAGGTCTATGTTCGTTTTAACTTCGAAAGCGACACTTTCCATGACTGCCCTAGCTATGTCTCCTCTTGAATGGCCCAGAGTTAACCCATAAATTGTTCCTTTTGCTTCTGGGTCCCAGTGCGGGGATCCAGCACCGGAGAAAAAGGGAAAGATCATCAAACCACGGGCCCCAACACCAGAAACCTTTGCCTCAGCATTTATCACATCATAGCTTTCATTTTGGAAGAAATTTTTCTTAACCCACTCAAGAAGACTTCCAGTTGTGAAAATACTCACTTCAGCGACTATCTTTGGGACCACGTGAGCGGAGTAAATGATGTTCCCGCCGTACATTTTTTCCACAGGGGCAATCATGAAGGTTCCAGTGCCTGTCGTCGACTTTATCTTTCCTTCTTCCACCACACCCTGACCCAAAGCGCTGCATTGCTGGTCTCCCCCGCCTACGGCAACGATAGGACCAGATCTTATATCTATTTCTCTGTTTTTTAGCTCTCCGGCAACTTCTCCCGAGTTTCTAATTTCGGGAAACTTTTCCAAATCAACTCCAAATGTTTCTGCAATCTTATCCGACCACTTTCTTTTCCTTAGATCCATAAGCATAGTTCTGGAAGCATTTGAATAGTCCGTTACGACATTTCCAGTAAGTTTGTACACTAAGTAATCGTGCACGAGCATGAACTTCCAGGTCTTATCTACGATTTCCGGCTGGTTTTTCATCCACCATAGGATCTTCGGCAGCGAAAAATATGGGTCTGGCTTCAAGCCTGTTATTTTGAAAATTTCCTCGCCCATAATCGACTTTATCCTTCTAACCTCCTCCACGGTCCTCCTGTCCTGCCAGAC
>CAYSRI010000029.1:1270-8266 GCA_964433405.1 uncultured archaeon
CTAGTCAGTGGAGTTCCTGTTTTTGAAATTGGTACAATCGTTTCCCTTTGGTTCGTGACAGAGATGGCAAAGATGTCATCCTGAGCATTTGCGAGTCTCACAGCAGAGTTGCAGGCTTTAACTACACTTTTCCACCAGTCTTCAGCACTCTGTTCCACCCAGCCCGGGTGGGGATAGTAGCTGGGAAATTCCGTGTAGCTCTGGGCGACTAGTTTTCCTTCAAGCGAATAAATGCCGGCTCTGATGCCTGTAGTGCCCGCGTCGATTCCTAGAACGTAGCTCATTGGATCACCTATGTCAGGATTATTAGAAAAAGAATAAATATTCTTCGACTACCTATCAGCGGTGAGAGTTTGAAGGATATTGCGATAATTGGGGCAGGAGTTACTGGCAGTTTTATTGCAAAAGAACTCTCGAAATATGATTTAAAAGTTCTGGTCCTTGAGAGGAAGCTTGCGCCCGGATTGGAGCAAACCAAGGCATGTTCGGGTATCATTCATCCATTTCAGCTCCCGTTTAAGCTTTTAAGGAGCAGATTATGCCTAGAAGGAAATAGAATGATGGATGTGGAGGCCGAAGAGCTGGGCTTCGAGTTCAAACGGGTGGGCTTAATTACGGTTGCGAAAAATCCGATTACATTTCTCGCTATTCCGCTTATAATCCTTTACCTGAGAATGCACGGGGTTAAGGCCGAAGCTCTGAACAAAAAGAAGCTTTTGGAAATGGAGCCAAATATCAGCGAGAAAGTTTACGGTGGTGTTTTCATCCCTTCTGCGGGTGTGGTGAATCCAGTTGAAATGACCGCGAAGGCTTGTATGTTTGCAAAGCTGAATGGCGTAGAATTTGCCTACGGATGCGAGGTTCTGGGAATAGAGAACAGGAAAGATCACTTCGTTTTAAAAACCAATAGGGGAGATTTTAAGGCGAGAGTCGTAATAAACTGTGCGGGGATTTATGCTGACGAAATCGCAAAAATGGTTGGTTATGAGATGAAAATAATACCTGGAAAGGGCACTCATATTGTTTTTGCTGAGAGAGGTTTTGCAAATCACCTGGTCGTCGCAATTCCACTGAAGCCAAACAAGAGAACAAAGGGTGGAGGTGCTCTTATCGGTTTTGACGGAAAACCTTTGTGGGGTCCGAACCTCGTAGATGTGGAGAGTAAGGAGGACACAAGCGTTAGGAAGGAGGAGATCGATGGAATAATCGCAAAATTTTCTCCACTCTTCAGGAAAACGCCAAAAGAAATAACAGCAGTTTACGCGGGATTGCGGTCAATTGCTGGAAGCGATTTTGTGATAAACGAACCGATTGAAAGATTCATAAATGTAGCAGGAATACAGAGCCCAGGGCTAACGGCAGCGCCTGCAATCGCCAAAATGGTGCTTGAAATGGTTTCAAAGCATTTTGAGCTGAAAAGAAAGGAAAATCTTGTGAGGCCAGTAAAAGTGTCAAAGAATGAGGGGTCGATTTGTGGTAGCTTTTCGGATGACGAAATTATCTGTCTTTGCAACATGGTCATGAAAAAACAGATATTAGAGGTCGCAGAGCAGTTTAAATCCTTTGATGCAGTTAGACAGATAACCTGGGCAGGAATGGACTGCGAGAAATGCAAGGCCGAAATAATGAAACTGCTTGGTGATAAAATTTTGAAAGATCGCTTAGAGGAGGAGATAGCATGGTTGTAATCGTTGGCGCTGGATACAGCGGACTGCTTTGTGCGAAGAAACTCAAAGAGAGAGGGTTGAAAGTGAGGGTTTTTGATTTCAGAGAACCGGGAGGAGAACTGCTAATATTTAACAAAATTGTGGAGTTCAGAGAACATTACGGGAAATTCATAGATGAGATGAACTCCGCAATAAGCGAAATTGAAGTTGAAAAGGGCTGTGTTGTTTCCGCAAACCCAATTAAAGTTTTAACTCCAAAGGGGATAGAGATCATAAACGATTCTGCAGTTATCGCGACGGGGGCTGTTGACTGCAATCCATGGACATACGGTAAGCGGCCCCCCGGTGTTTTCTCACCGGAAACTGCCATAAAGCTGATTGCATACGGATACAGTATTGGAAGAAAGATCCTGCTTGCCGGTGAAGATAAAATCCTTGATCTCCTCGAGGAGGTATTGTGCAAGAAGTACGAAGTGGAAAGGACAAATTCGACAGAAGTTTACGTTGATGGAGATAAAAGAGTTCAGAGTGTGGAAGCCAGTGGCGAGGAATTCAAATGCGACACTTTGATTCTGTTCAGGGGCAGAAAGACCTTCAATCCAAAGAACCTACAGGGAGAATTGGTTGGCAACGCTCTCGTTAAGGGTTACGACTATTCCTTGGTCAAAAAAAGCGTTGAGGACTTCATAAATTTTAAATATCGCGGTAATTAGTTTCGTTATGAACTTGAAGTTCTTATCGGCACTGCTGTTTGCGTTTGGGATCCTTGATTCCTCTTACTTGCTATACGAGCATTATCTTTTCAGCCTACCTTACTGCCCAGTTAACTCTTGTTATGTTATTCCAGAACTACCTTTTCCAAGCTTCATTCTCCCACTTCTCGGATTGCTCTGGTTTTTTGCCGGAATTTTTCTCTTCTACCTTCGCAGCTATAAATTGCTGCTGAGAATTTGGCAGATTTCGGGATTAGCGGGAGCATTGTCTTTATTCACGTATTCCGTTTTGATAGACTATTTCTGCCCCTACTGCCATCTTGCCCACGCATGCGGTTTGATACTGGTTTTGATTTCGTTCAGAATGACGTATTCTGTTTAGATTTTCCAGTAAAATTTCGAAAAGTTTAAGAGTTGATAATTGTAATAATCAACATGGCATATGACTACCAGCTTTTGATGAAGCATGTTTTGGAGACGGGAGCAAACTATGCACCGAAGCAGGAAATAGTGTATAGAGACATCCACAGATACACTTACAGAGACCTTTACATGAGAGTTCACAAGCTTGCGGCTGCATTGGAAGAGTTAGGTGTTAAGAAAGGCACTAGGGTCGCTGTGCTTGAATGGGACTCGCACCGCTATTTGGAATGTTATTTCGCAATACCAGGAATGGGTGCAGTCCTGCATACGGTGAACATCAGGCTCAGCCCTGAGGACATGCTATACACAATGCAGCATGCTGAAGATGAGGTGGTTTTAGTCTACAAGGATTTCATCCCGCTAATGGAGAAGCTGGCCGACAAGCTGGGAACTGTCAAGCACTATATTGTGATGACTGACGACAAGATGCCGGAGACGAAGCTTACGGATCTGGAATACGAGGAGCTGATAAAGAAGGCGGGCAGAGATTACGAGTTTCCGGATTTCAGCGAAAACAGGATGGCAACGCTTAGCTACACAACTGGAACTACTGGAAGGCCTAAGGGAGTATGGTTCACACACCGTAAGCTTGTTCTGCATGCGCTGTGTGGATGCATAGCGATGTGTGGGCTCCGCTCACCATTGCGCCTCACGGGCGACAAGGAAGTGTACATGCCCCTCACTCCACTCTTCCACGTCCACGGATGGGAAATACCTATCATGATGTGGCTTCTGGGTTATAAGCACGTCTATCCGGGTAGGTATGAACCTCAGATGATAGTAAAGCTGGTTCTAACCGAGGGAGTAACCTACTCGCACTGTGTTCCAACAATTCTCCAGATGATCGTGGACAACATGCCTGAGGGCTTCAAATTGCCCGGATGGAAGGTTCTGATCGGAGGAGCAAAGCTTCCTGAAGGTCTGGCAAGGAGGGCAAGAGAGAAGGGAATATACACCATGGCTGCATACGGAATGTCGGAAACCTGTCCTGCTCTTACAGGAGCATTTATAAAACCGCATTTGCTTGATATGAGTGAGGAGGAGCTCGTAAAGCTTTCAATCAAGACTGGAATTCCGTTTCCGCTGGTTTATGCCAGAGTTGTAAGGGATGACATGACCGATGTCAAACCAGATGGCAAGGAGATGGGAGAAATTGTTGTCCGGGCACCATGGTTAACCGACAGTTATCTCAAGGACGAGGAGAAGACAAAGGAACTCTGGGCGGGAGGCTGGCTTCACACGGGAGACATCGCCGTAATCGACGAAGAAGGCTACATAACGATCGTAGACAGGCTTAAGGACGTGATAAAGAGTGGAGGAGAGTGGATATCTTCCCTCACGCTCGAGAACCTGCTCAGCCTGAATCCCAAGGTGAGGGAAGTAGCAGTCATCGGAGTTCCCGATGAGAAGTGGGGAGAAAGGCCACTGGCAATCATCGTTCCGATGCCAGGCGTGCAGCTTACGGCTGAAGAACTCAGACAGCATCTGATGAAATACGCAGAACAGGGCGTAATCACTAAATGGGCCGTGCCTGAGAAGTACGTTTTTGTCGATGAACTGCCGAAGACGAGTGTTGGCAAGATAGACAAGAAAGTTTTGAGGCAGAAATTCAGATAATTTTTGAAATAAGTTCTATCTTTCTTCCTTTCTTCTTCTCAGATAACCTGTGATATCCTTATCGGATCTCAGGGATCCTAGGGTTGTTACCCCCTCATTGTCGTCAAGTTTCTCCATTTTCTTTTCTACGCCTTCCTTAATACTTTTCCTTCTCTTTTTCTGCGTGTTTAGCTCCAGTTCTAGGTCCTCCTCCTTCTCTGACATTATGCTTTAAAGTTTGCATGGTCATATTTAAGGTTTTCAGAGCGTTACCATAATGTAATTTAACCGAAAAGTTTATATAGTAGAACTTACTAACTGTTAGTTAGTAACGGTGATTAAATGAACGTGCTCGACGCGATAGGCAACGAAAGCAGGAGGAGAATACTGGAATTGTTAGCAAAGAAACCATGTTACATCAGTGAGATTTCAT
This sequence comes from uncultured archaeon, assembly GCA_964433405.1. Lineage (GTDB taxonomy): Archaea > Halobacteriota > Archaeoglobi > Archaeoglobales > Archaeoglobaceae > WYZ-LMO2. The sequence goes on from CAYSRI010000029.1 coordinate 6,103, forward strand.
ACTGTCTAGGCATGGCTCCAAAGCTGGTAATAGAGCACCTGGAGAAGCTAGAGAAAGCAGGGATTGTTAAGAGCATTGACGACGGAAAAAGGAAATACTACTTCATCGCAAATACTTTGAGAATTGAGGTGACAATTTCACCGCACAACTTCGAGGTCAGCGTCCTAAGGAGAAACGGCTCTGAGTTCAGCTTTAACCCCATGAATGTCTTAAGGGAGATTGAGGAAGATCTTAAGCTGATGCATTCCAGCATGAATTCGGTTCCGGAGATATACAGAGCGATGAAAGTAGCAGAGAAGCTTCGTGAGAAGTTCTCAACCATTCAGAGCACGATAACGTCAATGATGGATGAAATGATCGAAGAGCTGCTTGAGGAAGTCGAGAAAATAACGAGCGATGATTTAGAGCGTATCGTACTACTTGGACTTGTGAAAGGTCTCAGAAAGGCAATAGAGATCGCCGAGCACTTCAGAATACCTTATGTGGAAGTTGAGAAAACCCTCGAATCTTTGGAGAGGAGAGGAGTTGTGAGGAAGGAAGAAGTTAATGGAGAAATTGTTTGGGTAATGGGGTGATGAATATGAAGGAGGAAATCACTTTAAGGGTTGCTGAAGCCTATTACAGAGACGTCGGGAGGGGGATTGCAAGATTAGATCCAGAGGTAATGGAAAAGCTAGGGGTTCAGAGCGGGGACATAATAGAGATCGTTGGAAAAGAGAGCGTTCCAGCTATTGCCTGGCCGAGCTATCCGGAGGACAGAGGAAAGGGAATAGTGAGAATCGACGGAAATCTGAGGAGTAACGCGGGAGTTGGAATCGATGACAAGGTTAAGATAAGAAAGGTTGAAGCAAAACCAGCTGAAAAAATTACATTGGCTCCTACCGAACCCGTGAGAATAACTGGTGGTGAAAGTTACATCTTAAGGCTACTGGAGGGGAGACCGGTCGTCAGAGGGCAAAAAGTAAGAGTTGAAATCTTTGGCTACACCTTAACGTTTGTTATAGTCGCCACAAAGCCCTCAGGGGTCGTTGTTGTCGGCAGAGGGACGGAAATCGAGCTTAAAGAAAAGCCCGCAGAGGAAGTCAAGCGAGCTGTTCCGAGTGTTACATACGAGGATATCGGAGGTCTAAAGAGAGAGCTTAGGCTCGTTAGGGAAATGATAGAGCTTCCGTTGAAGCATCCCGAACTATTTCAGCGTCTCGGAATCGAGCCGCCTAAGGGTGTTCTTCTGCACGGTCCTCCAGGAACTGGAAAAACGCTTATTGCGAAGGCCGTGGCAAACGAGGTTGATGCACATTTCATAAGCATCAGCGGTCCCGAGATTATGAGTAAGTATTACGGAGAGAGCGAGCAGAGGCTCAGGGAGATCTTTGAAGAGGCAAAGCAGAATGCTCCGAGCATTATATTTATCGATGAGATAGACTCAATTGCACCAAAAAGAGAGGAGGTAACTGGAGAGGTTGAGAGAAGAGTTGTTGCACAGCTGCTGGCATTGATGGACGGGCTCGAGTCAAGAGGTCAAGTGATTGTGATTGCAGCAACGAACAGACCCGATGCAATTGATCCAGCCCTACGCAGACCAGGAAGATTTGACAGAGAAATAGAGATCGGTGTCCCCGACAGAGATGGTAGAAAGGAGATTCTTGAGATCCATACAAGAAAAATGCCGCTGGCCGAGGATGTGAATCTTGAAGAACTTGCAGACGCTACGAACGGTTTCGTCGGTGCAGATCTTGAAGCGCTTTGCAAGGAGGCTGCAATGCATGCGCTGCGCAGAGTTCTGCCTGAAATAGATATCGAGAAGGAAATTCCAGCAGAAATAATTGAGAACCTTAAGGTGACAAGGGAGGATTTCATAGAGGCATTAAAGAATGTTGAACCGTCGGCAATGAGAGAGGTACTCGTGGAGATACCTAAGGTTAAATGGGAAGACATAGGAGGGCTCGAAAATGCGAAGCAAGAATTAAAAGAAGCAATAGAGTGGCCTCTAAAGTATCCGGAAGTCTTCAAGACCACAAACATCAAACCTCCAAAGGGAATCCTGCTTTATGGACCGCCTGGAACTGGAAAGACCTTGCTGGCAAAAGCAGTTGCTAACGAGAGCAATGCAAACTTTATAAGCGTTAAAGGTCCAGAACTACTCAGCAAGTGGGTCGGTGAGAGC
>CAYSRI010000029.1:8276-9704 GCA_964433405.1 uncultured archaeon
GTTCAAGAAAGCCCGGCAGGTTGCGCCAGCGATAATATTCTTTGACGAGATAGACAGCCTTGCACCGAGAAGAGGGGGAATTGGAGACTCGCATGTTACAGAAAGGGTGGTAAGCCAGCTCCTCACCGAGCTTGATGGATTGGAGGAGCTCAGGGAAGTTGTGGTGATAGCTGCAACAAACAGGCCAGATCTCATAGATCCTGCATTGCTTAGACCTGGAAGAATAGAGAGACACATATACATCCCGCCACCTGACAAAGAGGCAAGAAAGGAGATCTTCAGGATTCACTTAAAGAACAAACCCTTGGCTGAAGACGTGAAATTGGACGAGCTCGCTGAGAAAACCGAAGGTTACAGCGGCGCAGACATCGAGGCGGTGTGCAGAGAGGCAGGAATGCTTGCGATAAGGGAAGCATTAAAGCCCGGAGTGAGTAGGGAGGAAGCCAAGGAAATCGCAAAGAAAATCAAGATCACAAAGAGACATTTCGAAGAGGCTTTGAAGAAGGTTAGGCCGAGTTTAACTCAGGAAGATTTGAAAAGGTATGAGTTGATGTTAAAGGAATTCCAGAAGATGTACGCGTGAGGTGGTGTGTATGGTATGGAGAAGGAGGAGGAAGGATAGGGAGGAGGACGAATACGAGGATCCTTGGGAATGGGATCCATTCAGAGAGTTCGACGAGATCTTCAGAAGAATGATGAGGGACATTGAGAACGTCTTCCGATTCGGAGAGCTTGGTGAAGGAAAACCAATAGTAAGGGGATTCTCTATCAGAATCGGTCCAGATGGAAAGCCCGAGATCAGAGAGTTCGGAACCAAACCCATGATAAAAGAGACAGGCATAGAAGAGAGGAAGCCTCTGGTTGACGTAATCGAGACGGATAACGAGGTTCAGGTAATTGCAGAAATGCCTGGTGTGAAAAAGGAGGACATCGAACTCAAGGCCACGGAGAGATCTTTGGAGATCAGAGCTGAGGGAGAGAGCAGAAAATACCATGAGACCGTGAGCCTACCCGTGGAAGTGGATCCAGATTCTGCAAAGGCGAGATACAACAACGGCGTCCTTGAAGTTACCTTGACCAAGAAGGCTGGTGGAGGAAAGAAGATAAAGGTCGAATAAAATTTTATTTTCTTTTTTTATTTTTTGCTTGAAAAGGAATACTTAGAAATTTCGCTTTTCAGTGCAAATGTAAAATAAAAATTGAAAGCAAAATAAATTTATGAAAGAATTCTTTCAAAGACTTTTTCATCGACCTTGTGCATCATCGGAATTCCGGTAACTTCGCTTGCAAGCGGTGACAACGCTGCGAGATCTTCTCTGCTAACTAAATCCAGCCTGAATTTTCTCATTCCGGCTAGCAACTGCTTCATGCCAACGCTCATTCTGTAGACGTAGCTGTAAAGCCCAACAGCGCTCCATGGAATCTCGT
>CAYSRI010000029.1:9714-12906 GCA_964433405.1 uncultured archaeon
CTTCTCTCCGAATTTGGCCTTGAATTCGTCGGCCAAGGCGAAGAACTTCTCTGGCTTGTCTCCATATACCTCGGTAAAGCTCTTCGGCAATTTTCCTTCTTTCGCGAGCTTTACAAAGTATTCGGACTTCATTACAGCAGTTAGCGGCGATCTTCCGGTCGTTACAGTCTTAATCATTGGTCCGTCTCCGAAGTTGCTCATGGCAATTGCTTTAACCATCTGCGTTTCGTTTATGAAGCCACCAGCAATGCTAATATCTGGAACGTATTTGTGCTTTTCTTTCAGGATCCTCGCTGCCTTTAGCACGAGGGCTTCTAAGTATACAGTTGGAATTCCCATTTCATTCATCATTGGTACTGGGCTCATTCCGGTTCCGCCGCCTGCCCCATCGAAGGTTATGTAATCAATCTCAGCTTCGCTTGCAACTCTCATTTGCCAAGCAACATCGGCTGGGCGGTATGCACCAGTCTTCAAAGTCACACTTTTAGCTCCTAGATCTCTTATCTCTTCAACCAATTCGATCAATGACTTCTCTGTCGGCATTCCTACGCGGCTGTGTCTTTCAAAGCCATCGATTATTCCATCTCTAAAGGCCTGCTGAACGGTAGGATCTTCTGGATCTGGCAGAACAACGTATCCTCTCTTCTTCAGTTCTATCGCTCTCTGCAAGTCCCTCACTCTTATCTCTCCACCTATTGCTTTAGCTCCTTGCCCCCACTTTATCTCCACTGTATCGACCTCAAGCTTCGATACAACGTATTCATAAACGCCAAAACGGGTATCTTCGACGTTTACCTGCACAACTATATCTCCATACTTTCCATCCCAGAACTCCTTGAATTTCTTCACCCTCCTCTCCATTTCCGGTGATCTGACGACCTTTCCATTCTTGAATTCCGACTTTGGATCGACTCCGCAGACATTTTCGCCAATAATAAGGATACACCCAGCGAGCGCAGCTCCAACAGCAAGCCCGTCCCAGTATCTTCTTGCAACGTCAGTAGAACCGAAAGCACCCATGGCCAGCGGGAACTTCACCTTTGTCTTTCCGATCTTCGATTCCACATTCACGTTTGGAAAAATTGCCACGTCCGGGTCGGGAGCGATTCCCTCTGCGCCCCTAAGCCTCGCAAGCAAATTGAAGTGCGACCAATCCAAGCCGTAGTCCTTCACCGATGAAGCAGTGCTCTCGCCGAAGTATCTTGTCTCCGGGTATAGAGCCTCGTTTGCCCTGAATGTCGACAGAGCTATCTCGCAGATGAAGGGGCAGTCGCTTACGCAGATCGGGCACATTCCGCTTTGCGGATTCACGTCTCTAACTCTTGTCCTAGTTCCTGTTGTGGACATTGCGTTCAAATAGGCCGAATTCTTCTGAACTCTTTCCATCTCTCCACCTCCACTGCATCGGCCTCATCGTTTAAGGAATATAAATATTACGGTCATATACATTTAATACTAACTAATACAACTATATACAGATAACATAAGTGTCTAAAGTCACGGTTACCATCTTTAAAAATTTTTCACCGTTATACTAAGAAATTTAAGGTTTATTCAATTTTGTATGGAATTTACGAAAGATATATATATCGCATGACTCGAAAGGCTGAAAGGTGATTGAATGGATTCTGCCGAGAATGCTAGGGCTTTGCTCAAAGAAAATGGTGTTAAACAGGTTCTTTGTGCATTTAGCGATCTTAGAGGTTATTTGATGACTTTTTCAATTCCGGCAAGAGAATTTATTGAGGGCAATGCTTTTGAGGGTATAGGCTTTGATGGCTCCTCCATAAGAGGATTCAAGAGTATAGAGCAGAGCGATATGCTCTGGATTGCGGATCCAAAAACCATAAGAGTAGTTCCGTGGATCAGCGATCCAACGCAAAAGTCAGCCATTATGTTTGGCGACGTTTACGAAGCTTGGGCTTCGGGAATTGCAGAATGCGACCCTCGTGGCTACGTAGCAAAGAAAATTGAAAATGAACTGGAGAGCCAGGGAATGAGTGCGATATTTGGACCAGAAATAGAATTTTTTGTTTTTGAGAATGTTGATTTCAAAAATCTTGCTTGGGATCTATGGACTTCTCCAAACGGAGGGGCTGGTGACAGCTGGGGGGCTCCAAGGGTTCTACCGCAGAGTCCGGAGCTAAACGGAGCCTATGTTGTGCGCCCTAAGGAGGGATACTTTAGACCACCTCCGGAAGACACCACTGTGGAATATCGGAATGATCTAGTTCATAATCTAGAGCAATTGGATGTTTTTGTTGAATTCCACCACCATGAGGTTGCGACTCCGGGTCAAGTGGAGCTGGATTTCAAGCCTAAAAGGCTAACCCCTGTGTGTGATGCATTTTACCTTTACAAGTTTGCTGCAAAGAACATTGCAAGAAAGCACGGCCTAATCGCAACATTTATGCCAAAGCCGATCTTTTTGGATAACGCAAGCGGGATGCATACGCATCAGAGTTTATGGAAAGGTGAACCTTTCAAGGGCGAAGCGCTTTTTGCAGATCCAAATGATGAGTATATGCTCAGCCAGAAGGCCAGATACTATATTGGCGGACTGCTCGAACATGCAAAAGCCCTCACAGCGGTTTGCTGTCCTACAATTAACAGCTATAAACGTCTTGTCCCGGGCTTTGAAGCGCCTATAAATATTTGCTGGAGCCCTAGGAACAGATCAGCATTGGTGAGAGTTCCCATGTACAGCAGAAAACCTTCAGCGATAAGAGTTGAGTACCGCGGAGCAGATCCGAGCTGCAATCCCTACTTAGCTATTTCGGCGCAGCTTGCAGCAGGCCTTGATGGTATAAGGAAGAAAATAGACCCAGGCGATCCTGTGCTGGTCGACGTTTATGAGCTTTCTGGCAGAGAGAAAAGGGAGATGGGAATTGGGGAACTCCCTACAACGCTAAGGGATGCTCTTGATCACTTGGCGACCGATGAAGTTCTCCAGAGAGTCCTTGGCAGCCATATATTCGATGCGTTCATGGAACTAAAAATCGACGAGTGGAATCAGTTCTGCCTTTACATTACCCCTTGGGAGTACATGAAATATTTTGATATCTGATTATATTTAACCTTCTCTTCCTGCTAAGCCCCCTTCCGGAAGGGAAGATGAGCAGGAGTAAAACTTTATATTCCTGTCCAATTTTTTGCAATTGGGAAGCTTAAAGATATTACAATAACTCGCTG
>CAYSRI010000030.1:0-3357 GCA_964433405.1 uncultured archaeon
AGCCATTAGCTTCCTGATTATAGTTTGATATATACAATTTAAGGGTGAATATAACCAGCCATAATTTTAGTGATGCGGGATTTTATTTTCAAAATTCAAAAGGATTTAGAGCAGAATTGGTATTTAGATTGAAATTAAACTATTTAAAAAGTCTTTCAAAATTTGAAAATTTTAAAAATTCTTTTAAAGCTGAAAATCGATTTTTATAAAGCTTATCAGCACTTGCTTGCTATAGGATATTCTATAGCGTAAAGTAGTAGCAATAAGTATTACTCAACTGATGATATGTTATAAATTCCAAAAAAGTTCTTCATCGCTCTCAGCTACTCTTCTGATGAAATATTAAAAACAAATTCTTACCTGCTAACAGAAGAGCCGGTCAGGTGAGAATCGTTTATCCAGTTAACTCTTCTTCAGTTATGAAAGAGCTCCTCGATTCATTGAGAGAACTTGCCCCTCGATAACCTTCTTATAGGGAATCACGAGGGGGTCGCAGCTCCACATTCAGATTGCTGGGTGCTCTTTTAGCCTCGCCTCAATCTTTTTTGATGGATAATTTCGGAATTTGTAGCCGATCAGCTTTTCAGCTTGTGATTCATTGAAACTATACGAAGCTTTAATACTGCTCTATCTATCTGTATTCCCTCATCTTGGGGGCCTAGCAGCAACGGTGGGTTAAATAAAGGTTGGTATTTTAATATTGATATTTTAACTATGATGATCGGCTTTGCTTGGAGTCCCCTGCCTTAACCGCAGGGATTGTCAGTGACTTGATTTCCGGATAGCATGCAATTTCTTCCGAGAGTTTGAATCTACTCTTGTATCCCCACATTGTAGCAATAACTTCAATTGCCTGTTCTGGGGTTGTGTAGACCGGGATTCCCGCCCGTTCAAGCTTTATGACATCCTCCATTACAAATTCTTTCCCGAAAACAACAGCAAATATCGGCACACCCTTGTAATCAATCGATCTCAAGACATCTACGTAATCTCCGAACTTTTCTGTCTGCATGATTAAGACTATGCTCCCTATACCCTGAGATCTCAAAACTGTCTCTATCACCATCTTAACCTGTGCTGGATTCTGCTCAAAGGTCAAATCGAGTGGGTTGAAGCTTCCCACGTAGCTCGGCATCAATTTCCTGAGTTCATCTCTAACTTCTTTCGGGAGTTCTGCCAGCCTGAGACCGCTGACAGAAATTGCGTCTGCGGAAGCTACACCAAGAGAGCCTGCATAGGTTATTACAAAAACTGCATTGCTCTTTGGCAGAGGCTGCTTTGAAAATGCCTTTGCCAAGGCGAAGAGGTGTTCGTTGTCCCTAGCCCTTATTATGCCCACCTGCCTGAATACAGCGCCATAAATCTGATCGTTGCCGGCAAGAGATGCGGTATGGGTAGATGCAGCCCTTTTGCCCTCTTCAGTCCTTCCAGTCTTTAAGACTATAACCGGTTTTTGCCTCGTGATACTCTTGGCAACCTCGATGAACCTCTTTCCTCCTTTGACGTCTTCCAAGTACATGCAGACAACTTCGATGTTCTCATCTTTTCCAATTGCCTCAAGCATGTCCGTTTCGTTTATGTCAAGCTTGTTTCCAATTGTGGCTATTATCCCGAAATCCATAACCTTTCTCAGTCCCCACAGAAATCCTGCTGCATAAACTCCGGCCTGCGCTATCAAGCCAATGTTACCCTTCCCCAGTTCCGCAAGAAGACCCAAAGATCCGACAAATCCGCTATGCGTGTTTATAATTCCGGCACAGTTCGGTCCAACTAGCCTACATCCATATTTCCTTATTTCTGACTTCATCTGCTTTTCAAGGGCCTTACCTTCTTCTCCGAGTTCGGAAAATCCAGCAGACTCGACTATTATGAACTTAACTCCGGATTCGCAGCATTCCCGCACTATATTCGGAGTCTGCTTTGCAGGAACGAGAACGATTGCAACATCAACAGGTTCTGGAACTTCCTTTATGCTTCTGTAAGCTTTCTTTCCCTGGATTTCAGTTGCATTCGGATTTACAGGGTAAAGCCTGCCTTTAAATCCATGGGTCAGCAAGTTTCGGAAAACATTCCATCCCATCTTTCCGGGAGTGTTTGATGCACCTATCACCGCAACGCTTTCGGGATAAAACAGACGTCTCAGATCGCTCTGTATAAATTCACTCTTTGGATTTTCAGCATATTCGAGGATTATTCTAGCATCGACGATCTTATACCCTTTCGGATAAACAAAAACTGGGTTTAGATCCATTTCTCTTATTCTCGGGTTTTCTTCGACTATTCTTGATATCTTCATTAGTAGTTGCTTCAAAGCCTCGATGTCTGCAGAAAATCCTCTATAACCTTTCAGAATTGAGTAACCTCTTATTTCCTTGATCATGTCCTCTGCATCCTGTTCAGTAATGGGGATCGATCTGAAACTGACATCCTTTAAAACTTCCACGAAAACACCGCCTAAGCCAAACATCAGAATGTGGCCAAAGGTTTCATCTTTCGTCACTCCAACAATAACTTCGATTCCTGGTTCTGCCATTTTCTGTACCGAAACTCCAATCATTCCTTTATCCTTGAATTTCTGCCATATTTCTCTGAACGCCTCTCTTACGGCATTTTCGTCCTTAAGATTAAGCTTTACACCTCCTTGATCGGATTTATGGATTATCTGCGTGGATAGAACTTTCAAAACAACGGGATATCCAATTTCTCCAGCAATCCTGACGGCTTCATCCTCGGAATTTGCTAAATAGGCTCCTGTGGTTTCAAGGCCGTATTCAGCTAAAATCTGCTTGCTTTCGTGTTCCATCAAATAATTTCTACCCTCTTCAAGAGCCTTTAGGGACATGATCTCGAAATTTTTCATAGTTTCACCACGTTAATGTAGGCGCAAGAAAAATATAAACTTTTACAATATTAATCTATAATGCAATAAAATTATCATAATGTATGGTTAACTTTTCAAGTCAATTCAGATAAAAACACTTTTGATCAGTAATAGAGTGCCCAAAACTAAATTTCGGAAAAAAGTTGGGCATTCAACTTATTATAACCTTCTTTACTCCGTCTACCTTTAGTATTTCTTCAACAACCTTACCCGGAATCTTTGAGTTCGTAACAATAGTCATTTTCGACTCGACGCTGATCTCGGGATCTTCTGCAAGGATATACCTTATGGATATCCCTTCCTTCGCCAGTGCTCCGGCAACACCTGCAACGATTCCGACTTTGCTGCTCTCAGCGTAGACTTCAAGGACTCCAAAACCGAGATAGCGTGCTATTTCGGTTATGTTCGCTACTGGTTTCAAATTTGAAAAAACGTTCTTCAATTCCGGATCGTTTTCGATGTTCTGAATAGCAGAA
>CAYSRI010000030.1:3367-5833 GCA_964433405.1 uncultured archaeon
GCAGAAACTACGACCTTACGATCTACTCCGATTGCTTCCCCGATTTTGGATGGAATTAGCTCTATATTGCCGCAGTAAGCCTTACCGTTTCTAACCGAGATCCCGAGTCTTAGAAATTCTCTAACAACAGCAATTTGTGAGGGATACTTCTCGAACTTCTCAGCAATCTTTCGCCACATAAAAAAAGTAAAAATGGGTTGTTAATAAATTTTAGTTTATTAAGGTATTACTTCCCCTTCAGCTTGTCCAAGAGCTCTGGGACTATATCAAACAGGTTGGCAACAACTCCGTAGTGTGCAACGCCGAAAATCGGAGCCTCTGGATCCTTGTTTATCGCGATAATCAGCTCGCTGTCTTTCATACCCATGACGTGCTGGAATGCGCCGCTGATGCCGAGAGCCAGATATAGCTTGGGCTTAACGACCTTCCCTGAAATACCAACTTGTCTGTCCTTAGGCAGCCATCCGTTGTCAATGACTGGTCTGCTGCCAGCAACTACACCTCCAAGAGCTTTGGCAAGTTCTTCAGCCAGCGAAATGTTTGCGGCATCCTCGATGCCTCTGCCGACTGCAACGATTATGCTCGCCTTGGTTATGTCTACTTCTCCAACTGCTGGCTGCACGTACTCAAGGAACTTCCTGCCGGCAGGTTTGGATGGCTTTATTCCAGCATCAACGATTTGGCCATTCTTCTGCACTCCTTCCTTAAATGCTCCCTGTCTGATCGTCAGAACACAGGGCATTGACTTTACCTTCAGATCTACCATGATCTTGCCCTGCATTACGAATCTCGAAGCCACAAGACCGTTAGCGGAGCTTACACCAACAACGTCTGTGACTATGGGGGCATTCATCTTCACTGCAAGGTAAGGAGCGTATTCAGCGCCCTGGGCAGTGTTTCCTATGAGCACAACGTCTGGTTTCTCCTTCTGGAACAGCTGTAGCAGAACGTCGATGTAAAGCTCGGGATTGTAGTTTTCAAGGCTGGCATCTTCGATCTTCCAAACCTTGTCAGCGTATTTGGCGAGTTCTGCAGCGAATTTACCAACGTCCTTTCCGATTACGACTGCATTGCTTTCGCCAAGCTTGTTTGCCAGGTTGAGCAGCTCGATGCTCAGCGGATTCAGCTCTCCAAATCTGTGCTCGGCAACTGCAAAGACCTTCATCCTATCAACCCCCTATCCTTAAGAATTGCAATAATCTTGGTCGCTATCTGAGAGGGATCACCAGTAATAAGCTCTGCCTTCTTCACAGGCGGCAGGTACATCTTTACTACTTCAACTGTGGACTTCTTTGGAGATACTGCTACTTCTTTTAGCTCCTTCGTCTTTGCCTTCTTTATTCCCATAACTGAAACGTATCTCGGCTCGTTTATACCGCTCTGTATCGTTAGCAAACATGGCATGGGTAGCTGAACTGCTTCTTGATATCCGCCCTCGATTTCTCTCTTAACAGTTACAACCCCGTTGCCGATTTCGAGCGATGTCACGGCTGTGGCGAAAGGCAGGTTGAGCATCGCTGCAAGTATCACGCCAACCTGCGAATTGTTCAGATCCTGGCTCATGAGACCTGCAAATATCATGTCGAACTTCTCGTTCTTGATCGCCTCGCAGATAACTTCAGCAGTCTGATAGGCGTCGAGACCAGATTCCACTGGAATCTTTATCGCCCTATCAGCCCCCATTGCAAGGCACTTTCTTAGCGTGTCCTCGCTCTTACCTACACCAACAACAACTACCTCTCCGCCCATCTTTTCCTTTATCCTGATCGCCTCCTCGACTGCATAGCGATCCCAGTCGTTTATATCGAAAACAGCCGTTCCAAGAGAAAGACTTTTGCCGTCTGCAGCAACTCCGACCTCGCTTTGCGGATCCGGAGCATGTTTTGCAAGCACAATAATTTTCATTTTACCACCATCCCGAAGTGCTGAAAGGTGGAATAAAAAATTTTCTATTTTAAAAAATAAGATTTCGAATTATTAACTCGGCTAAATGGGTACAAGTTCGTATGTCAGATATCCCTCTTTTCGCTTCACTATCTCAACCTTGACTCTCTGCCCCCGATTCAGCTTGGGCTCTCCACGGTACCATGCGAGAATTCTGACACCGTCATCGAGCCTTGCAATACCGACGACGTAGGGATCGTAATGGGAGAAGCTTGTAGGCCTGACATGTATAACGGTGAGAGTTTCAAGCACACCCTCTTTTTTAAGCTCGACCCATTCCATTTCCGATTTCTTGCAGCTCGGGCAATCTTTCTGCGGTGGGAAGAAAAGTCTACCGCACTTGCATTTTGTTGCAAGAAGCTTGCCCTCCTTCAGGCCCTCATAGAACTTCTTTATTCCCTCCACCGAGAGTATGTACCTCAGCCTGAGCTCTCTGACATCGTACCACTGCAAGGCGCCGCTTTTCTCATCAGGAATGATCGGAAAGCCCGTCTTCTCTATTGCCTCCTTTACATCCATCTC
>CAYSRI010000030.1:5843-11870 GCA_964433405.1 uncultured archaeon
ATATTGTAACGTATGTGTAATGTCCAGTACCACCAACGTTGTGTGTGAGCCATCTTCCATTCTTTATCTCTGCCTGTCTCCCCTTGTCAGCCTTCCCCAGTAACTGCTTGTAAGCTTCGACGGCCATGCTCACTCCTGTGGCACCAATGGGATGACCTTTGGCCTTAAGTCCGCCATCCACGTTGACCGGAATTCTTCCTCCGATGTATGTTTGCCCTTCCCTTGCAAGTTTGTATCCCTCTCCACGCTTGCAGAAGCCAAGATCCTCGTATGCTATGAGTTCAGCAATCGTAAAGCAGTCGTGCACGTTTGCGCCGTCAAGCTGCTTTACAGGATTCTCAATCCCTGCCAGCTTGTAAGCCTGTTCTGCGGCATATCTTGCAGAAGCCAGACTTGTGAATTCCTCTCTTTTGCTGAGATTTGCTGTTCCTGTGCCAACTCCCTGCGAAAGGATCCAGACCTTTTCTTCAATGCCCAGCTCTTTGACCTTCTTTTCACTGGCAAGAATTATGCAGGCAGACCCATCTGTGATTGGTGAGCAGTCGAAAAGCTTCAGTGGCCAAGCGACGTATGGCCCCTTCATTACGGTAGCCACATCGATCTCCTTGCGGAACTGTGCAAAAGGATTCTTTGCACCGTAGAAATGGTTTTTAACCGCAACTTTTCCTAGATCCTCTTCTGTAGCGCCGTACTTCATCATGTAGGCGCTTGCATGGAGCGCATAATAGCCTGGGAAAGTTAGCCCGAAATTCTCGAACTCCCAGAAGTAGCTCCCGAATCTTCCGATTAGCTCTATAACGCTCGGGTTGGGGGACTCCTGCATTTTTTCTATGCCAAGAACTAAAACTATATCGGCAAGTCCAGATTTTATTGCTGTATATCCCACTCTCACCTCAACCCTCATGGACCCTTTTGGAGCCAAGTCTGCGTATTCCGCCATGATCGACGGAACTGCAAGTTCGCTGCTCCAGATTCCTAGGTTTCCAACTACAAAGAAGTCTATATCCTTTGGCTCAAGATTTGCCTTTTCCAGTGCTGGTTTCATAGATTCCCAGCAAAGCTCAGGGATATTCACGTCTCTTCTCGTTCCAAAAACAGAATGTCCAGCTCCTATCACTGCAACACCAGTCATGGTTAGTACTAAAAAAGGGAGTTTATATCATTTTGTTTTTTGTCCAGCATTTACGAAAGGGTTATATTAAAAAATTCTACCAAAAATTATGCGGACTTCCGACTTTTATGACATCGAAGAACTTCTTAGCGATGAAGACAGACTGGTAAGAAGTTCAATTCGTGAATTCCTTGAAAAGGAGATAAAACCACTTGTTGTCGACGCCTGGCACGAAGAAAAACCTCTGAACTTCAGGCAGATAGCAAGAAAGTTTGGGGAACTTGGAATGCTCGGCACATTCATCTCTGAAGATTACGGATGCCCAGGAATGAACTACACAACGTTTGGTATTGTTTGTCAGGAGGTAGAAAGAATCGACAGCGCTCTGCGAAGCTTCGTTGCCGTAACTTCAGGACTGGTAATGTTTCCAATCTGGACCTATGGAAGTGAGGAACAGAAAAGAGAACTTCTACCAAAACTGGCAAGAGGCGATATTATCGGTTGTTTCGGCCTAACCGAGCCTAATGTCGGCAGTGATCCTGCGAGTATGGAAACTACGGCAAGAAAAGAGGGGGATGAGTGGATCATAAACGGTACAAAGACATGGATAAGCGAGGCCGAGATTGCAGATATCGCAATAGTATGGGCAAGGGATGTCGAGGATCGAAAGGTGAAGGGTTTTATCGTAGAAAGAGGAACAAAGGGATTTAAGCAATCTCTGATCAGGAAAAAGGGATCGATGAGAGCCGGTGACGTTGGGGAACTTTATCTTATGGACTGCAGAGTCCCCGAAGAGAGTAGACTTCCGAATGCTGTCGGGATTAAAGCTCCTTTAAGCTGCCTGGATCAGGCACGTTATGGAATCTCCTGGGGAGCATTGGGAGCTGCAATAGACTGCTATGAAACTGCACTGAACTACGCCAAGAACAGAAAGCAGTTCGGGGTTCCTATAGCCTCTTTCCAGTTAGTTCAGGAAAAGCTCGTTGAAATGCTGATCGAGATCACCAAGGGACAGCTTTTGAGCTTTCGATTAGCTCAGCTTATGAATGCAGGAAAGGCCACTCCCGAGCAGATCTCTATGGCAAAGAAGAACAACGTGAGAGTGGCGAGGTTCTGCGCGAGGACTGCAAGAGAAATTCTCGGAGCAAACGGAATAAGCCTAGACTACTCGCCGATAAGGCACATGGCAAACATAGAAAGTGTATACACCTATGAAGGTACTGACGACATCCACACACTTATTCTCGGGAGAGCGATCACAGGCATAGATGCGTTTAGAAGGGAGCGAAAAAATTAAAAATACTTGAAAGTAAGCAATAATTAATTTTTAGATTTTCTCATAACTATCGATAAATTAAAATATCTGTGTTTTTTACTAACAAACATGGCAGTTGTGTTTCCATCTAAGGAGTGGTTAGACGAACTTAAAAAGAAGGTCAACAGCGACGAACTTTACAAGAAAGTTGCTGCAAACTGGGAAGGAGATTATCTGTGCATAGTTGAAATAGATCAGGAAGCCCTGAAGGAGTTTCAGAAACCAAAGGTTCTTGGAGGACTAATTTCAATGCTGGCTGCAATTCCAAAGGAGAGAAGAGCCGGATACAAGGGAACACCCACTGAGAAATTTGCCAAGATGCTTGGGCTGGAAATAGATCAAGATATCGATCCTTCGAAGCTCAATCTAGAGGAAATGGCAAAAAAGATTGCCCAAATAAAGCTTGAGGACATAAAAGGTGCTTCGACCTACATATGGCTGGACTTCTGGCATGGAGAGATGAGACATTCCGAACCTGTTGCTCCCGGAGACGTAAAGAATCCGAGATTTATCCTAAGCGGTCCTTTTTCAGCGTTCAAGGAAATTGTTATGGGCAAAGTCGATCCAACAACCCAGATCATGAGAGGGAAGCTTAAACTGAAGGGAGATCTGGGTTACATGATGAGAAACACTGCAACTGTGAACAGATTCAGCCAGTTGATGTCCTCAGTTCCTATTGAAAGTTAGTTAGGGTTGGATTATGTGGACCTTCGTCTCGCCGAGGTTTATAGTATACGGAGACGATGCTCTAACCTTTCTGGAAGGAGAGAAGGCAAGTAGAGCTCTTATAGTGACAGACGAATCAATTATAAAGCTCGGATTCGTTGATATGGTTAAGAACTGCCTTAAGGCTGAGAAAATAGAGATTTTCAGCGACGTAGAACCGGAACCAAGTATCGAGACCGCACTCAAATGCACAAAGGTTGCTAGAGATTTTCAGCCCCATCTAATCGTTGCAATCGGTGGTGGAAGCGTTATGGATGTTGCAAAGGCGGCAAGGGTGCTCATGGAAGTAGACATCGATCCAATTGCAATCACTCCTTTCACGGATCTTTTCGAGCTAGGTTATGCGAAGAAGGCGAAGCTGATTGCAATACCGACAACAAGCGGAACTGGTGCAGACGTGACTTGGACTTCTGTTCTCACAGATAAAGCCGAGCATAGAAAGCTAACCCCAGCAAACAAAGAAATCGTTCCCGATGTGACAATTCTTGACTACAGACTAGTTGCCACGATGCCGAAAAGGCTAGTGGCAGGTTCTGGATTTGACGCTTTGACTCATGCAATAGAAGGGATTGTGTCTGTGTGGAGAAACGAGTTCAGTGACGCACTCTGCGAAAAAGCTGTCGAAATTGTCTTGAATAACTTAGAGAAATCCTATATGGGTGACGCCGAGGCAAGGGCGAAAATGCACATTGCAGCAACCATGGCGGGGTTGGGCTTTGGAAATTCCCAGGTCGGCTTGGTCCACTCGCTGGGGCACACTTTTGGGGCCATATTCAAACAGCATCACGGATTGTGTGTCGGGCTCTTTCTGCCATACGTTATGCAGTTCTATCTGAAGAGCGATGCAAAAGCCAGAATGGATGCCCTTGCTGGAAAATTAGGACTAGGAGACGCTGAAAGGCTTATAGACAAAATTTTTGAGTTGATGAAGAAAGTTGAATTCCCAACAAAGCTTTCGGAAGTGATTAGCAAAGAAAGCTTTGAAAAGAGTCTTGAAAGTCTGGTGATGAACACGCTGAACGATTCCAGCCTGGGAATGAGCCCGAGAATCCCAGATTACGACCAGACCAAGAAGATATATGAATGTGCGTTTGAGGGAAGAAGAATAGACTTTTAGGGTGGTGGAGAAAATGTTCGCATACTGCGGAAAGATCCTTAGGGTCAACCTTTCAGATAGAAGCACTTCAGTTTTGAAAATGAATGAAAATGACGCGAAGCTTTTTGTTGGCGGAGCTGGAATGGGAATAAGGATTCATTATCAGATGAAGACGTACGAAAAGGATCCGTTCTCGGCCGAGAATCCGATTGTAGTAATGACCGGGCCCCTAACCGCGACTCCTGCTCCAGCGACGAGCAAGTTAGCGTTCTGTGCCAAGAGCCCGCATACCAAGATCTGGGGTGAGTCGAATTCGGGAGGTAAAATGGCAACGTTTCTAAAATATTCGGGATGGGATGGTCTGATAATCGAGGGCAAAAGCGATAAACCAGTTTATCTGAAAATAGACAAAAATGGTGCTGAGCTTAGGGATGCTAGCGGGATATGGGGTAGGGGGTGCTACGAGGCTCAGGAAGCGATAGAGAAAGATTTGGGTGAAAAGAGGACTTCCACTGCAGTTATAGGCCCGGCAGGAGAGAACATGGTGAAATATGCTTGCATTCAGGTGGACAACTCCAGACATGCTGGCAGGACTGGTATGGGAGCTGTAATGGGATCAAAAAAGCTGAAAGGCATCGCGGTTTGTTATGATCCAAGCGAAAAATCGGAAATCAAGCTTGCTGATAGCGAAAAATTTAAGGAAGTGGTATCTCAGTTTATTGAAGTTATAAACAACGATTTTACCTGCAGCATGTTCAAAGAACTTGGTACCTCAGGTTATGTTGAGAATGCAGAAGCTTTCGGAGACTTGCCTGTTAAGTATTTCTCCCAAGGACAGTTTCCGTCAGCACCCAATATCTCAGGTTCTGCAATGGCAAGCTCGATCCTCAAAGGTAACGACGGCTGCTTGGGCTGTATAGTCAGATGCGGCAGAGTGGTTGAACTGAAAGGAAAGAAGATTCACGGCCCTGAATACGAAACCGTAGCATCATTCGGTTCGCTCCAGCTTAACGACAACCTCGAGGCCATTGTTGAGCTGAACCATATGTGCAATGACCTTGGTCTGGACACGATTTCTGCCGGAGTCTCGATAGCCTTTGCAATGTGGCTGACGGAAAAGGGCAAAGGAAACTTCAATGTCAAGTGGGGGGACAGCGAAAGAGTAAAAGAACTCGTAAAGGAGATAGCATTCAAGAAAGGAGTTGGTGCAGAGCTTGCCGAGGGGGTCAAATTCTTGGAGGAAAAGTATAATGCCAAGGGCTGGGGAGCACACGTCAAAGGGCTTGAAATTCCCATGCATGACGCGAGGGCATTCGCTTCTCTCGCATGCGCCTATGCGGTGCACATAAGGGGTGCATGCCATCTACCGCATCAGATGTATCTTTACGAAATGGGGTAGGTCATTTAAGAATACTGGATAATTTCAAACGACAGATTTGCAAATGAGGGGAAGGGAATTCTTGTTGCCAAAGTTCAGAACTTTACCGAACTCTTCAACGCCGTTACAATGTGCGCTTTTATGCCTGTAACTCCAACAATGCTCGCAAATATGCTCAAATTTGCAACAGGTTTCGATTACGACATTGACAGCCTGGCAAAGACAGGAGAGAGGATTTTTACCCTAAAGAGGCTTTACAATCTGAAATGCGGAATCAAAGCAGAAGACGATAGACTTCCGCAGGTTGTTCTGCAACCTTTAGAAGGGGGAACTGCGGGAAACGTTCCTGACGTGAAAAAGCAGGTTCAGGAGTATTACGAGTACAGAAAGTGGATTAACGG
>CAYSRI010000030.1:11880-12878 GCA_964433405.1 uncultured archaeon
TCCTGATTCTGGATTTTGATATGCCGAAATATTTGGCTAAAGCCTCAATCAGCTCAGCATTTGCCTTTCCTTCCACAGGAGGAGATCTAACTGACACTAAATATTCATCTCCAGATTTCTCCACTTTTGTTTCCCTTGCATTCGGTTTAACTTTAACTGAAATCTTCATTTCGTCCTCCCATATTCAGCGATAAATTCTGAGAACTGCAAAATGTGCCCTCTCATCGCATTCTCGAGATCTGCTTTTTTGGCGGAAGAGCTTAGGTTTAAAGTCGTGTCAAGAACGTAAAGCTTGAAATGATATCTATGGATCCCGCTCGGCGGGCAGGGGCCGTTGTAACCAATTTTTCCAAAGTCGTTTTTGCCTTGCACGGCTCTGATTGGTTTTTCAATTACTGGTTCTCTTGGAATGCCTTCAGGAATTTTATTCGTCTCTGGGGGAATATTCCATATAATCCAGTGGGTGAAAACACCTAAAGGAGCATCGGGATCGTCCAGGATAAGTACCAAGCTCTTTGCGTCCTCTCTTACGCCATAGATCTCAACCGGTGGTGAAATGTCTTCTCCATCACATGTGTATTGGGGTGGAAAGTACGAAAACGGAACAGAGATGTACAGTTCTGGACTCTTTGGTATCTCAGCTCTTTCTGCGCAGCATAGTAATAAGGCTGAGAGTACTAAAAGGATCAGGAGTCTCATGAATTCTATAAGACTTCTTAATCAATAAATTTTTCCTTTTAAAAACTTAAGGAGCCGACAGTTTCCGCGCTTCCCGGGACCTCTCGGAACCCAGTACAACGCGGAACGGAACGGGGCTTAACTTCCGGGTTCGGAATGAGTCCGGGTGTTTCCCCCGCTCCTATGACCGTCGGCAAACTTTCTTGTCGTTTCGATATTTAATTCTTTCGCCGAATTTGACGCGAAATTTGATTTTTTGGAGTAATTGATAATTATCGTTCACCTAGAATGCGCTCCTCTATGCTTGGTTTCTTTCCCTT
>CAYSRI010000031.1:0-2309 GCA_964433405.1 uncultured archaeon
AAACACCGAATATTTTCGCAACTTCTCCAGTTGTGTACAATTTTTCTGGCATCTAGATTATTGAAGTCATCATAGTTAATAAACTTACGCTAAATAGAAGCAGTTTCAGAACCCCCATTCGTGGTAACTCCACTCAAACCTTCCAAAGCCCTCTAGAGTAAACCTTTAGTAGCCAGAAAAGTCTTCGATAGCGTAGCTATGTTTCACTTTGTAGCTGAGAACTGCATACGAGCTTTCTTGTACCTTCAACGACCTCCTTGTACTTTCGAGACTTCTTTCCGTAGAGCTTGCCAGCGAAGTGCGAGATTATCGTGATCAGGCCTTCTACAAGTTCTTCTAGAGGCTCTTTTCTTTCATGTTCTATTACCGTAATCCTAACACCATAAATCTCGAAAAATTTCTCCAGCATTTTGAACTCAAAGCTTGTTAGCCTGTCTGGATAAGCCACGAGGATATCTGAAACTTCTTTGTTCATAACCATCTCAAGCAGCTTATTGAAATTCCTTCTGTTCTCGTTCAATCCCGAACCTATGTCCTTAAGCACTTCTATTTCGTATCCTTTCCTAATGGCTTAGTCCTCTGTCAGCTTAAGTTGCCTTTCTAAGTCATCTTTCTGAGCACGCGGCGAAACTCTGGCGTATCCGACTGCTTTCTTTCTCTCATGAATTCCTAGAATTCTCTTTATCTCCGATTTGGAAATCCTTCTCTTACCACCAACGGTTCTAACGCATCTGATCTTGCCTGCCTTATCCCATTTCTGAATGGTCCTGATATGAACTCCGAGAATTCTCGAAGCCTCTTTCATGGTGTAAGGCTTTTCTATCATGGCGTATCAAGTACTATTTTTACCTATGAAAATATTAGCTGTTTTGGTGGGCTAATTTGTATTCCAAGATAGTATATGCTGCATAGAGCAAAAGAAATGCGAAGATCATAGTTCCTAAGTTTGTAATCCATTCCTGTGAGAATTCAGATTCAAAGGGCTTTGGATGCAGCGGAGAGAAGAATCCTACGACGTAACTGAATGGCACAGTCACAAAAGCAATTATAAGGTATATAGAAGAAACACGAGCCTTATCGCTTTCGACTACGTTTCTAATGGAGAAATAAACTGCATAAACAAACAACAGGAGTAGTACAATTATTTCTCTTATCTCGAACCAGTTGAAATAAGCACCCCATGTTACCTTAGCCCAGATTGCACCGCTTACGAATGCTGCAATTGCCATTGAAAATCCGTATTTTGCAGAAATGTATGCTAGAAGGTCCTTGTTTGGGTCCTCACTTTTGAGGAACCTTATTGCAGATATGAATGAGACAGTAAAAGCAAAGTAGGAGGTTATAGCTGAAGGAACATGGAAAAAGACTATTCTATAACTTTCTATCTTTGCAGGAATTGTGTAAGCATTGTATGATCCGTAGAGAAGCAAGATTAAGCCAGCCAACAATAACAATTTAGGAAATTTTGCCATAAGCTAGGTTGGCAATAGATTAAAAAGTTTTTTAATCTCAGGCAAAATTTTATTTATGGGTGAAATTAGAAATATCTTCATATTGCTATCTACTCTATTCATCCTTTCCTGCTGTTTTGGATATTTCCTAGCGGGGCTATATCCAGATTTTGCAAAGAAAGAAATTGAGATCATAAAAAATCTATTGAGGAATATCACTGCCGAGGATGTCCCTCCACTAGCAATTTTTGCCATCATACTATTGAATAATACTATAAAATCATTCGGTGCGATGATTCTGGGGATTTTTTTAGGTATAATACCCGTATTGTTCATTGCGATAAATGGGGCTATCATAGGCATATTTGCAAAAGTCTTTGGAGAGGAGATCGGAGCTTTTACATTTCTAATGAAAATACTTCCCCACGGTGTAATTGAAATTCCAGCAATAATCTTGGCTTCAAGTTATGGTGTGTGGCTGGGTCTGCAATTTCTTAGGGATAGGAGGAACATTGATAAGCACTTGAGATACGCTACCAGTAGATTCCTGAAGGTAGTTTTTCCAATGCTCATAGTGGCCGCAGCAATAGAAACTACCCTTATCACTATTTTTCGAGTCTAGTCTGCTCAAGCCCTTTTAGATCAAATATATCCATCCCTTTTTCATAGATTTCCTCATCTATTCTGTAACCCTTATTTGTTTCTCCGAGCTCTTTGAGTTTGAAGAACCTCCATTTCTTTCTTGGAAGTTTTAGTGCTACTATCTCCTCGGCTCCAAAAACTTCAGAAAATCTTCTGAGTTTTTCGATTTCTTCTTCGGTTAAATATAGTGGCAGAGTGCTCCTCATCTTCACTTCA
>CAYSRI010000031.1:2319-10200 GCA_964433405.1 uncultured archaeon
ACTTCAATTGCTAAAAATCTTTTTCTGTTACCCGCAACTATATCGGGGCAGGGAAAGTGGGAAACTCCACTTCCTGCAACTCTTATAGCTGCAAAACCGTGTTTCCATAGCTCTTCAATGAGATCCCTTTCGAAACGGGAACCTTTTCTTTTCATCAAGCTTTAAATCTTTTTTGTGGTTATCTATTTTACGATGCGATAGAAAGTGAAATATACTTCCTTTATCAATTCTCTGGCATGAAGATAGGAGATGTTATGACTAGGAAAGTCGTTATGGTTGACTATAACACAAAAGTGAGGGAAGTATGTAGAATTATGGGAGAGAATAGAATTGGAAGCGTTATCGTATCCAAAGAAGGAAAACCATTTGGAATTTTTACAGAGAGGGATTTGCTCTCTAAGGTTATGCTCTCAGGAAGTCTTGATGATGAGGTTGGTAAGCATGCTTCATACCCTCTGATAGTTGTTTCTCCTGATTACGATGTTAGGGAAGCTGCGAAGATTATGGCTGACATGAAAATAAGAAGGCTTTTGGTAATGGAAGATGGCGAAATAAAAGGCATATTCACATCTTCTGATTTAGTTAGAATTCTAGGAAGGTGAATCAAATGGAAATCGTAAGATGTGAAGTCTGTAAAAGAGAATTTAATATTAAGGATAAGAATAAGGACTGGCGTGAGTGCTTCTTTTGTAAAAAACCAGTTTGCTTTGATGACGTTCACTACGTCGGAGTTTGGAAAAAGGGACTCTACAATGAGTTCATAGAGGTTGTGCCAGTTTGCAAGAATTGCAGACCAAGGAAATGGAGGTAAATCTTGGAGTTCGAGCCAATTGTTTTTAGAGATAAAATTGGAAGAAATATACTGATAAGAGCGTATGAGAAAAAAGATCGAGAGGCCCTAATAAAGATGTACGAAAACTATAATCCCGAAGATCGCTCTTTGGGCTTACCACCTGTGGGTAGAAAGGCTATTGAGAGCTGGATTAGTTACCTTGAAGAAAAAGGTTTTTCAATTGTGGCCGAGCATGAAGGCAAAATTGTTGGGCATCTGGCAATAGTTGAAGATAGCAAAAATCCAGGAGTTGTCGACTTAGCAATTTATCTGACAAGAGAATACCAAAACCAAGGCATTGGAACGCAGATGGTTAAGGCAATTATCGATTTTGCTAAAAAGAAGGGCTACAATAACTCTTGTCACGGATCGCCTCAACTGGAGAGCTATAAGAGTATATAAGAAATGTGGTTTCCAAACAACTCTAGCGAGCTATGAGCTTTACATGGAGCTGCCCTTGAATTGAAAGTAGTCAAAGTTCTAAATATTTTAAGAGTTCGTCTATATAGATGTTTTCTTCAATTAGTTCCCTCATTCTATAAAGTTTTTCCTTAGTCATCCTCATTCTGCCAAATTTTTCCTGTATCCTCGAAAGAGTGGTGGCAGTATCTTCTTTTGCCAGCAAAACAGCCACTTCTTTCTTTTCAGCCATGCTCAAAACGTGGGCGGGTGGTTCAAAATTTCCCGTGGCTATGATGCATTTTGCACCACTCTCTATTGCGACAGCAATGAGGTCTCCGCGATCACCGCCAGTGATCAAAGCATAATTTCGTGCAGACCTAAGGTATGAAAGTGCTGCGTCTGTTTTCATAGCACCCACAAGAATCTGCTCGACATTTTCGTCTATTCTCGGCTTTACCAGATATCTTCCCCTTATAATTTCGACTATTTCGCTTACTTTCAGACCTAATAGGGCAGAGTCTCTTGGGATTGTACCAATCAGGTCAAGACTATGCTTTTTCAGTATATTTCCAGATATGAGATCGATATAGGATTTTTTGTATCCAGTAACTTGGTTTAGGATGACCTTTTGGAGTCTATCCTCGAAGAAACGCTTTGCAAATATTATTTCGTCAACAGAAAAGTCACTGAACTTAGAAACCATGAGAACTTTACATTCGAGCATTTTTGCTATATTTATATCGCAGATACCCAGAGAAGCCCCTACGAGGTAATTTGGTGAACCCTCAATCAGAATTGCATCCTTTTCAGATTGATATTCTAGTTTTTCACGAACAAGACTTTTTAGCCTTTCTGGATCCTCAGAAACGACAAAGTCGATATAGGGTCTGTCTAAGACGATTGCACACGCGTCTTTAAGTCCTAGAATGTCTTCAGCCAGCTTTGCGTCTTCATCGCATATTCGATTCCCTAGCCTTATTGTGTTAAATCCCAATGTCTTTAAATAGCCTACATCATAACCGTTATCCTTAAGAATCAAGGCGAGCGACAGGGCTATGCCGCTCTTCCCTGAGAAACTTTCAGTTGAAGAGATCAATAACTTTTTCATTTCTTCACCTCCACCAGCATTCGGAAGTCAACTGCAACACAACCCTTTTCAAAAACCTTCAGAGGATTAATCTCCATTTCTGCAATCGGATAATCCATGCTTAACTGAGTGAACCTAACAATAGTTTCGGCCAATGAGTTTATATCGTACATCTTTTCCCCTCTTATGCCCTTTAGTAGGGCAAAGGATTTAATGCTTTTTATCATGTCTAGAGCATCCTCAAAGCTAAGCGGAGCAATTCTGAAAGCAACATCTTTGAATACTTCTACATAGATCCCGCCAAGTCCGAACATTATCACTATTCCAAATTGTGGATCCTTTTTCATACCCAGGATAACTTCTCTGCCCCCTTTAACCATCTGCTGCACTAAAATTCCCTCAATCCTAGCTTCGGGCATATAGTTTTCGACATTTGAGATTATTTCGTAAAAACTGCTCCTAACCTCTCCCTTTTGCACATCTAGCTTGATCGCCCCGACGTCGCTTTTGTGTATCACGTCAGGTGAGACAATTTTCATTGCAACAGGGTATCCAATATTTTCAGCAATTTTTTCAGCTTCATCCGCATTTCTTGCTATTCCCCATCGGGCAGTGTTTATACCATAGCATTCGAGCAATTTCATGCCTTCAACACCAACAAATCTCGATCCCGACTTCATAAACTCCTCAAAAATACTGTCAGCTTCTTTTTTGTTAACCTCGAATTTTTTGATCTCTCTTTTGCTGAAGTCGAATTTTGAATACCGATCTACCGCAGAAATCGCTTTGACAGCTCTTGTTGGATCGAAAAAGTTTGGAATGCGGTTTTTTATTAGAATTTCTTCACTTATCTCGTCAATACCCATAAAACAGCAGAAAACTGGTTTTTCAACCGAAAGTACTTTTTCAACAGCTTTGTTAAAATCTACCTGTGCTGTTGGGGCGAGAATCGCAAGAATTGTCCCCACCTCGTTGTCCTTAGAAATGACTTCAAGAGCCTTCGAGAATCTCTCTGTGTCTGCGTCCCCCAGAATATCAACAGGATTGTAAAAGTTTGCGGAGGAAGGTAAAAATTTCTTTAGAGCTTCTATTGTTTCGGACGCAAACTGTGCCAGCTTTAGTCCATGAATTTCAACTGCATCCGATGCCATAACCCCCGGTCCTCCTGAGTTTGTGATGATCGCAATGCCTCCAGTTTTTCTGTTCTTGGATAAGGCAAGGGCAAAATCAAATAATTCTTCAACAGTTTCTGCTATAATAATCCCGCTTTGCAGAAAAGCAGCCTTATAGACCTCATAGCTTCCTGCAAGACTTCCTGTGTGACTTGAAGCGGCTTTAGCCCCGCTTTCAGTCTTTCCGGCCTTCATAACAACTACTGGTTTTTGCTTTGCAACCCTTCTTGCGGTTTCCATGAACCTTCGGCCATCCTGAATTCCCTCTAGGTAAAGCATGATGACATTCGTAGCAGAATCTTCCGCAAGGTAATTTAGAAAGTCTGACTCGGTTAAAACTGCCTTGTTTCCCAGACTCACTATCTTGCTAAAGCCGAATTTTGTTTTTTGAGCCCAAAGGATCACAGCCAAGATAAAGGCGCCAGACTGACTTAGAAATGCGATATCTCCGAATTTAGGGGATATAACGCTGAAAGTAGCGTTAAGATCGATTTCTGTATTGATCATTCCCAAGCAGTTTGGGCCGAGCAAGTTGATTCTGAATTTATTTGCGATTCGAATCAGATCTTCTTCCAGCTTGGCCCCTTCGATTCCCACTTCTCTAAACCCTCCAGAGATCACAATGACATTTCTTATTCCTTTAAGACCACACTCCTCAACAGCAGAAGCCACAAATCTCGCTGGAATTGCGATAATCGCAAGATCAACAATTTCTGGCAAGGAAAGAATCGATGGATAGCATTCAATCCCTTCAATTTCAGAGTACTTTGGATTTACTGCATAGATTCTTCCTTTGAAATTTTTCAGGTTTCTTAGAATCACATTTCCAACCTTACCTTTCTCGGCAGACGCTCCAACCAGTGCAATGCTGGAAGGGTAGAAAAAAGACTGCATCAAAGTCAGAGTTGAGGTTAGTTTTAAATATTTTGCGTTAATTACAGATTAGATTTTACATTTTTATAAGAATACTTTTTTCATAGGACATAAAAACTACATGGAATTGACTGTGCCTGAAAAGTTTCTTTATGAGACAAATGTTTACACGGTTGAAAATGATCTCAGGGCCAAAGCGAGAAAGATCAGAATTACGGAGGACAATTTTGATTGAAAATGAGTACGACATGAAAATAATCTGTCGAGCTTATTGATTATTTTTTATTTATTTGAAATTAACCATATCTAACTTTTGGTTCTATCACTAGCCATAGGCGAGAACATTGGAATCAGAAGTCGTAAATTTGGCAAGCTAATTGAAATTGCTAAGGATATCCAGCTCGTAAGGATGAGGGCAGCAAAAAATGCCAAAAAAAGTTTGATGAATCTAGAACCTTAAGCTATCTATAAAAGCTAACCTCTTTGGAATTGGTGGATGCGTGGAAAGGAATTCTTGGAGTGGTGATACCTTTTCTTTTTTCAGCCTTTCAATGTCCATTTTTGTTATTGGTTCTGCAATTGCGTTAACGAGAGCGTAGATGAACAGTGTCCTAAATCTGCTTTCAGCTATTTCAGCTTTGATTGATGGATATCTTTGATAGAAGTAATGAATCTTTGCCAAGCTTCTTTGCATCGCATCCTTTCCGGCTACAAAAACACCTTCTGTATCAGCAAAGTACTCTCTAAGTCTGCTAAAAGCCAAAACTAGGATCTGGATTACGAAAGAAAATACAACTGCGATTATTCCTATAATTGCAGCCTGTGAGCCCCTTCTCTCACCTGCTGAAGAGCGAATCAGCATGTAGCCCAAGTAGAAGATTATAGAGGGCAATAGACCCAGTAATAGCATGAAAAGGTTATCCCTATGTTTGTGGTGCCCTATTTCGTGCCCAATAACTGCCATCAGCTCATCCCTAGAAAGGACATTTATAAGTGTATCCGATACAGCTACGAATTTTCCAGTAAGGAAATTTCCATAAGCAAATGCATTTGGCGGGCTGTGGACAATCATGGCTTTTGGAGCCTTTACTCTAAGCATAGCTGATGCCTCGTTTACCAATCTCTGAAGCTCTTCGCTTCTCTTGGCACCGTAGCTCATGTTTATTATATATGGCGAGATCAGATAAATAAGGAAGTTTACTACCAACAGAAAGGCTATCAGGGCGTATATGTCAACGGTGATCTCTGCAAAGGCTAGAATTAGATAAATTATGCCAGCGGACATGCCTAGTATTAGTACTAGCAAGAGAAACATCGAGGTGTATAATGAGAACCTTCCTGCTACCCTTCCAGCAACTCTTGGTGCAACTATGCTTGCAATAGCAAACATTATCAGGTAACCCAAGATTGCCAAGATCCAATATAGCGGATCGAATATCAGGAACATGTAAAGGTGTAACTCCTGCTGTTGAAAAGCATTTTCGTGAAGTAAGTTTAGATTAAATTAGAAGATAATATACAATTATAATTCAACCACAACAAAACAATTTCCAATTGCTAACTGGGCTGAAAGCTTTTTAAGGTAGATCAGATTTTGATTGTGTTGAAAATAGCGATCTCGACGCCATACTTCCCTCCGCATATTGGTGGTGTGGAAGAGCACGTAAAAAATCTTTCAGACAATCTCAGACGCTTAGGACACAGCGTTACCGTTATTTCATCTCTCGGGGCAGATATAAACGTTCCATGCATAAAAATACCGTATTCCCCGATTCCGATCACATTTCCAAACTTAAAGGCTGATATTTATCACTCACATGTCCCTTCACCTTTTT
This sequence comes from uncultured archaeon, assembly GCA_964433405.1. Taxonomy (GTDB): domain Archaea; phylum Halobacteriota; class Archaeoglobi; order Archaeoglobales; family Archaeoglobaceae; genus WYZ-LMO2. The sequence goes on from CAYSRI010000031.1 coordinate 8,521, forward strand.
TTGCTCGAAAATTGGCTGAAGCCGCTGAAAAAGAAGAAAAACCACATATTATTACCTATCACAACGATGTAATCGTTCCGAGTAAGGTGAACGGATATAAGATACCAAGATTCCTTGGAAAGGTCATCGAAAGAATAAACTTTTCTATTGTTAATGAATTGCTAGAAAAAGCCGATTTGGTGATAGCAACTACAAAAAGCTATGCTGAAAGCTCTCCGGTGTTATCGAAATTCATGGAAAAAGTAAAAATCGTGCCAAATGCCGTAGATGTTCGAGAATTTAAGCCCGGTAGAAGTGCTGGAGAAAGAGACCAATTAGTCATTTACGTTGGAAGAGTCGTAGCATATAAGGGTGTATCAACATTAATAAAAGCAATGGGGGAGGTTCAGAGAGAGATAAAGGCCAAGCTTGTTATAATTGGTGAAGGCGAGGATAGGAAGAGATTTGAGAGGCTGGCACAGAAGTTAAATGTAAAAGCCGTCTTTACAGGAAGATTGCCAAGAAGAGAGGTTATCGAATGGATGCAAAAGGCAAGAGTCCTAGTTTTACCCTCGTTCTCAAGACTTGAAGCATTTGGTATAGTTCTTATCGAAGCTATGGCCTGTTCGACACCTGTAATTTCTGCAAACGTTCCAGGTCCTTCAGAAATTGCCGTGGAAGGAGGCTTAACTTTTAACGATGTTTCTGATCTTTCTGAAAAAGTTAAAGAAATTCTTGTAAACGACGAACTTGCGACTAAACTCGGAAAGGCAGGGAGAAAATCTGTTGAGGAGAAATTTAGCTGGGAAGTTGTAACGCGAAGAATAGAAAATGTTTATTTAGAAATTTTGAATACTTAGGATCTGAACTCTGGCCTCAGCAGATTAATTTCTTCCTGCAATTGTTCTTAAAAAGCTGACGAAAAGGAAAAATTTTAGTAATGAACAGTAATGTGATCAAATTGAGATTCAGAAGATTTGCAGAATATAAGGCGATGAGGTTAATGTGAAATAGTTGACCGGATAAGACACCCAGAGGAAAGGTTTATGCTAGATCGAAACGATTTAACTTACCGTTGCCGCCAATAAAATTACCCCAACCTTTTACAGCTATTGTTTCGCAATTCTTATAAATTTTATTGAGTATACGTGCCATGATCCTTCTTAATCCTAAAAAATTTAGAGGGGATCATTTGGATGAAAAGACCAGAGAACTGATTCTTAAGACAATAGATTTCTTTGAAAAGATGGGGAAAAATAAATTAAAGGAAAACGACAGGAAGATGACATGGTACGAAGACTTCCTTGAATTCCAAAAGAACGAGAAGATCTTCTACACTTTCCTGACACCACCGCAGTATGCAGACGATCCAAACGTGAGGTGGGATACTTGGCGAATATGCGATTACAACGAGGTTCTAGCATTTTATAGCCTGGCTTACTGGTATACTTGGCAAGTCACGATCCTTGGTCTAGGACCCATATGGATGAGCAAGAATGAAAAGATAAAGAAAGAAGTTGCAGAAATGCTGAAAAACGGCGGAGTGTTTGCATTCGGCCTTTCGGAGAGGGAGCATGGAGCAGATATTTACGCTACAGAGACAAAGCTAATTCCGCAGCCAGACGGTATCTGGAAGGCTTACGGAAGAAAATACTATATAGGTAACGCGAACGTTGCGAGCATAATATCTACTTTTGCTAG
>CAYSRI010000031.1:10210-12684 GCA_964433405.1 uncultured archaeon
GGACAAAAAAAGGTTTGCATTCTTCGCATTGCGAAGGGACGAGAGGTATTATCAGCTGATAAAGAATATCGTGGCATCGCAGATGTTCGTCGGTGACTTTTTGATTCACGATTATCCTGTAAGTAATGATGACATTCTGGAGAGGGGCGAAGAAGCTTGGGATGCTGCCTTGAATACCGTGAACGTGGGCAAGTTTAACCTCGGCTGGGCATCTATTGGAATATGCACCCACGCGTTCTACGAAGCGATAAACCATGCATCCAAGCGCATCCTTTACGGAATGCATGTCACTGATTTCCCACATGTGAAAAGGCTGTTTGTTGATGCTTACTGCAGACTTGTGGCCATGAAGCTCTTTGCAAGAAGAGCCTGTGACTACATGCGAGTAGCATCACTCAATGACAGACGATATCTGCTCTACAATGCAATTGTGAAATCAAAGGTTACGAGAGAGGGTGAGGAAGTCATAAATCTCCTCTGGGACGTGATCGCTGCTAAAGGTTTCGAGAAGGACACGTACTTTGAGATGGCAGCAAGATACATCAGAGCACTTCCTAAACTAGAGGGGACTGTGCACGTGAACATGGCCCTGATCCTGAAGTTCCTGTACAACTACCTCTTCAACCCGGCGGAATTCCCAGAGGTGCCTAGGATGGATGTCGCAAAGCATGACGAATTCCTGTTCAACCAAGGCCCAGCAGGAGGGCTTGAAAAAGTGAGATTCCACGATTATCGCAGAGCCTATGATAGCATCGACTTGCCGAACGTGAAAGTTTTCAAGGAACAGATTGAAGCCTTCAAAGAAATGATTGCAAATGCACCACCCAGCGTAGAGCAGATGAGGGATTTCGATTTCCTCGCAACTATTGGGGAGCTATTCACACTCCTCGTTTATGGACATTTAATCATAGAAGCTAAGCATGTTTACAAGGGGATGTACGATGTTAGCGATGAGCTTCTCGACCAAATCTTTGAATTGTTTGTTAGAGATTTCTCGAAATTTGCTGTCGAGCTTATGGCAAAGCCTAGTACAACTGAAGAGCAAATGAATTATTGCAAGAAAATGATAAAGAGACCAGTTTCGAGCAAAGAGAGATTCGAAAAGGTTCTAGAAGAAGTCTATTCGCTTAAGGACGCATACGAGATGAATCTGTGAATTTTTCTTTTTATAAACTTTTAACTTACCGTTGCTGCTAAGTCACCTTCCGAAAAGTCCCCTGCAGTCCCAGACGTTCACGTACAGCGTCACCGGAGGATTTAGGATTGCGTTTATCACTTTCTCAGTGACTGGAAGATCTAAGTGCTTTATTTTGCACTCCTCGATCTCAAGAAAGGCTGGCGGTCTGTGCGGGAACGGTACCTCTCCGAGCACGATCTTTCTCAGGACTCCTTGTGTGAGCGAGGGTAGTTCACTCGTCAAGTAGCCCCTAACGGAAAAGTCTTAAGACTTAAAAATAAAATTAAGTAGGAAAAAAATTCAAACATAGCTAGAAAGCTTCGTCCAGGTGCCAATTTCGAGGAAACTATCCTTAGCATTCTCTTCCATCTCTTTGAACATCTTGAAAGGTACTGCAAAGGTGAAAACATCGTCGCCGAGCATAGCCCGAACATTAAGCCTTGCATCTAAATCTGTGAGTCCTATTACAGCTTTTGGTTTTTCTGAATTTGCCTCTCTGTATGGATAAATCCCGATCTGATGACAACCAGCTCCCATGGGTATGATAATGTTTTCATTCGTTTCTCTAGCGTAATTTGCTAGAATGACAAGGGCCGAGAGCTGATGTGGATTTGCGATGAAAATCACAACTACTGGTTCTTCATCTTCAACTTTGCTTAGAGGTTTGAATATAACGTATTCTTTTGGGATCTCTACTGCGGGTAGCTTTTCTACAAATTTTCGCACGATTTCCGGATTTTTCTTATATCTTTCACCTTTGAGCATCTTTTCATACTGCTCCTCCCTAAGCTTCTCTCTTAAGTTTATCAAAAGCTCTTCATTCCAGCCTTCGAATCCGGTGGATAGAAATCTGCAGAAGCCCTCGATACCGCCGATGAAATTGTAATACTGGTTTCCAAAGCCCAGGCCTGTGGCACCACCTTGGCAACCGAAATGCTTCCTGTCGAAGGCAATGATTTCGCCCTTTGCAGCTCTTGCGAGCATCCACATCACGCAACCCCACTGCCCCTCTTTGAACTGTTTCGCCTCTTTTGGCTTTTCATCGCTCCATATTATGGCTACGGGCTCAAATTTAAGCTTTAAAAGTTCTGCAACCCTGCTTTTCATGATCAAGCTTTATTTTGGAAATATAAAGCTTTCCTTTTTGGTTCTAGATTCTCTCTTTCAGGTAGATTTCGCGTGCAAGAATTAGGAAAGCTTAAAATAAGTCTAAAACTCAGGAGATCTTGGATGAGGATTGGAGTCTTTGTCTGCCATTGCGGGCTGAATATTGCCGGTGTTTTGAATGTTGGGGAAC
>CAYSRI010000032.1:0-12669 GCA_964433405.1 uncultured archaeon
GTGGCGGAATGAAAAGAGTTATTCTTATCATCGATGACGACTTGGCTTTGCTTGAAGCTTTGGAACTTATGCTTCAGGGCAAGTACGAAGTCGTGAAGGCAACAAATGGAAAGGAGGCAGTTAAGATTTACAAAAACATCAAGCCAGATCTAGTACTGACTGACGTAGTGATGCCAGAGATGGATGGGATTGAAACCACCGAGGAGATTTTGAAGATCGATCCAAATGCTAAAATAATTGGCATAACCGCTTACTATCAGAGCAAGGAAAAGGATTTAATAAAGGCAGGTGCAAAGGAGGTTCTTGAGAAGCCCTTTACTAGAAAAAAGCTAATAGAGGTAATTGAAAAATATTTGAAAGATTAGTAACTTCATAGAATTTAAACCTTCCGGATTTTTTGGATTATAAATGAAATGCGGTCGCCGGGATTTGAACCCGGGCAACGGGCTCGGGAAGCCCGTGTCCTGCCACTAGACTACGACCGCTTGTCTATCCTCCATGAATACTGCTTATAAACTTTGCCACTATTAAATGATCGCAAGAATTTTTGCTTTTGATCTTGCCTATTTTTGAAAAGCTTTTTATATTTTGGTAAAACGAGTTCTATGCCACTCGTGCCGCACCGTCACTGTATCGTTTGCGGAAAAGCAATTGAAGCAGATAAGTACTACTGCAGCGAAGAATGCGAGCTAAAAATGGAAAAGGAGAGAAAGAGACAGAGAAATTTCACACTCTTCATGTTCCTGCTGTTGCTTCTAATACTGTTGATATTCTGGTTGCCCCTCTTCCATTAGTTCTCCTGGAACTGCAACAGGATATCTACCTGTGAGGCAGGCAGTGCAAAAGTCTTCTCCACCCAATCTCCTTAAAGCTGTAAGCAGCCCTTTTAGGCTTAGATAGCTCAGGCTGTCTGCTCCAACAATATCTCTTATTTCTTCAATGGTGTGGTTCGATGCTACGAGTTCCTTTCTAGTCTTCATGTCGATACCGAAGTAACAGGGGGCTATTATCGGGGGACTTCCGACTCTCAAATGAATCTCTTTCGCTCCTGCCCTTCTAATCATGTCAACTATTCTTTTCGATGTTGTTGCCCGGACGATGCTGTCATCAACTAGGACTATTCTCTTGTTTCTCACGTTCTCTTTGATCACGTTAACTTTGAATTTAACCAAAAGTTCCCTCAGCTCTTGTTTCGGCATTATGAACGTTCTACCGATGTATCTGTTCTTTATGAGACACTCCATGTACGGCAGCCCCGATCTAGATGCAAAACCGATTGCGGCAGTTATTCCGCTGTCAGGAACAGCTGACACGAAATCTGCATCAGCTGGTGACTCCTCAGCGAGAATCCTTCCCATCTCGGTTCTTGCTCTGTAGACATTTATTCCATCGATGATCGAGTCTGGACGAGCGAAGTAGATGTACTCAAATATGCAAACTGCCTTCCTTCTGCTTTTTGCAAACTTGATGAATTCTATCTCTCCATTCTCTATTAATACCGCTTCTCCAGGCTCAACATCTTTTATGAACTTTCCTTCGAGTGCGTCAATTGCACAGCTTTCACTGCAGACTATGTAGCCATCTTCGAGTTCGCCAACACAGAGCGGCCTGAATCCTAAAGGATCCCTATAGGCTATGATCCTGTCGTTGATTAGTAAAACGCAAGAATGGCTACCGACCAGTTTGGAGTTCAGTTCTTGAAGATACTCTTTGTAATCTCCCTCTTTAAGCAAAATCTTTGAAAGTAGCTGTGCTATTATCTCCGAATCAGAGTCTGAGGTAAAAACACTCCCCTCGTTTTCCAATTTTTTTCTAAGCTCTGCATGATTTACGAGATTCCCGTTGTGGGCAACTGCAATGCTCCCAATCTTTGACTTGACAACAAACGGCTGCGCATTCTCAAGCCTTGAAAGTCCCGTCGTTGAATACCTGACGTGGCCTATTGCATATTTTGCCGGTATCAGGTCTTCCTTTGTAAAGACCTCAGAAACAAGACCCATCTGCTTTTTGTACCTTAGTGTATCGCTGTAAAAGGCTATACCCGCAGATTCTTGGCCGCGGTGTTGTAATGAAAAAAGAGCATAGTATACTTTCTCCCCAGCCGAAAATCTTTCGCTATAAACTCCTGCAATTCCACACATCAGACGCTGTCCTTCGTCTTTTTAACCCAGTTGTAGCTTCTGAGCCTCTTGCTGCGCCCAAATCCGCAGGCTGCGCAGTATCTCTTTCTCCAGTGGAATGAATTTCTCCCACACCTTCTGCATCTCACGTGTACCATCTTCCTGTTTCTTCTACCCATCGCTGCGGTTCCGTCCGACATCACTCACCACCTGGAAACGGAGAAACGAAAACAACTGTATCTCCTCGGATTATTACACTACCGACTTTTCTTATTACTTCGCCTCCTTGTATTTCCTCAGCATTTAGCAGAACGAGATTCATGTGAATATCGTATCCATCGAGAGTTCCCCTGAACTCTCTTCCTCCCTTTAATCTTACGATGACCGGCGATTTTAGCGATTTGTTTAAGACATCCAACGGACGAACTGGCATTTCAAGACCCCCGATGATTCTTGAGGATCCTTCTTTCTTAGCTATTTAAAAGTATCGCTTGTCCTTTTGTGCCATTAATCATCTTTTAAAGGATGGTTTAAAAATCCGCGGGTAAATTATTATTGTGCAAATCGTTGAGGAAAATCTGAGGGATCATGAGGGTGAAATAAAGCTGATTCCCGAAAATTTGGATGATTTGTGGCATCTGAAGTTCATAATAGAGAGAGGGGACATAGTTTTTTCACTGACAAAGAGGGCCAGCCACAGCGACGACAAGCTAAGAGGGGATAAGGAGCTGATAACAGTTCGGATTGGAATCGAAGTCGAGAAAGTAGAATTCCACAGATTTTCAAACAGGCTCAGGATAACGGGTAGAATCGTCGCTGGTGTTGAAGAGGCGGGATTCCATACCTTGAACATAGTCGTCGGGAGAGAACTTAGCATTTTGAAGAAGTGGAAAGAGGAACAGTTGAAGCGATTGAAAAAGGCTGTGGAGAACTCAAAGAGACCAGAGGTGGTCATATTGACAATAGAAGAAGGAGAAGCCGTCGCCGGAGCGTTGAGAGAATGGGGAATCGAGGAAATTTTTGAAAAAAGGCACAGCTACGGCAAAGATTATGGTGGAGCAAGGAATGAGTTTTTTGAGGAAATCTTTGAGGCGTTGAAAAGCACCAGTTTTCGTTATCTTGTAATAGCAGGGCCCGGTTTCACCAAGAAGGACTTTTATGAGTTCCTTAGACAGAGGGATTCGGAGCTAGCCAAGAGGGCAGTAATAGTGGACACATCTTCGATTGGCAAAAGGGGATTTATAGAGGTTTTGAAAAGAAGGACAATAGATAAGATTGTTGGTGAGATAAGACTTGCAGAGGAGGCTGAAGTTGTTGAAAAGCTGCTTGAAGGTATTGCAAAGAATGAAAAGGTAGCATACGGGTTGGAAGAGGTTAGAATGGCAGAAGAATACGGAGCCATCGATGTCCTGCTGGTATCGGATGACTTTTTGCTTAATGAGCGGGATAAGTGGGACATCGACAGTTTCATGGAAGAAGTGCAGAAAGCGGGTGGAAGGGTTTTAATACTGAGTTCTGAATTCGAGCCTGGTGAAATCGTTTCAAAACTCGGTGGTATATGTGCGCTCCTCAGATTCGAAATCCGATAAGTGGAAAATATTTGCCGTTTTGGCATGCATTTATTTCTTCGTTTATTTTCACAGAACTTCTCCAGCGGTAATGGCAGATGAGCTCATGAAGGAATTTGCCGTTTCGGCGCTGGCGGTTGGTATTCTTTCTTCGGCTTATTTTTATCCATATGCAATTTTGCAAATTCCCGTTGGTGTCCTTTCTGACACAAAAGGAGCCAAGTGGTGCGTTATTACCTTTACTTCCATAGCCTTTTTTGGTGTTATTACTTTCATTTTAGCTAAAACTTACGAAATTGCGGTTGTTTCGAGATTCCTGATTGGAATAGGTGTTGCGGGTGTTTACATTCCCGCGATAAAAATAATCTCTGTCTGGTTCAGACATAATGAGTTTGCAACTGCTACCGGGATTCTTTTTGCAATTGGAAACCTTGGAGCAATTATTTCAGCCTATCCACTGGCTCTAGCCATAGAACTTTCCGGCTGGAGAACCCCATTTTTATTTGTCGCTTTGGTCACTGGTCTTCTGATATTTTTAGCCTGGAAAATCGTAAGGGATGCGCCAAGCGATTTCAGGGGTGAGAAGATCAGAAGAAGCGATATCAGGCTGATTGTCAGCAATTTATCTCTTTGGCTTATTGCAATATCTGCAATGCTCAGATATGGTGTAGTGATGGGATTTCAGGGACTTTGGGGAGGCCCCTTTTTAGTCGATGTGTACAATATGCCTAAAGGTACTGCCGGGTCGATTTTGATGCTTGTTGGGTTTGGGACAATAGCTGGAGCCCTCATTTTTGGTAGAATTTCGGATCTGGTCGGTATGAAGAAGTTGACGCTGATTCTTGGAGGAACAGGATTTACTTTATCATGGCTACCTTTGGTGGTGGCAACCGGGAGTCTGGATTTATTCTCAATTTGCGTGACATCCTTCTTTATCGGTTTCTTTTCAAGCACGGGCCCCGTTGCTTATGCTATTGTAAAAGAACTCTTTCCGCTAAGGGTAACAGGTTTGTCAATGAGCATTGTAAATGTATTTCCATTTTTCGGCGCAGCTTTGTTTCAGACGGTAATGGGCTATCTAATGGACTCAGTCGGCAAAATAGATTCAGTTTATCCTTTAGAGGCTTATAGACTCTCATTCGAGTTTTGCCTTTTTGCTTCTGTTTTATCGGTGCTGGTCGTTCTTTTTGTGAAGGAGAATTAGTTTGAAAAGGATGAATTCATTTTGCAGAAAGAAATATATATCATCGGGTTAAAATAATGAACGAATGCAAGAAAGATATAACCTATTGAGAAAGTTTGTAAAGTCGGAAATAGTGGAAGAGGTCAAATTTGAAAACGTTGTAAATGAATACTGGGTGGCAGAACCTTTCATAAAAATTATAATATTTGAAGATCTAGAAAACCAAAAATTGAGGTATCATGCGGTCGAACCCTCCCTGAATGTTGAGGAATTGAAGCTTTTGGCGTCACTTATTGTAGATCTCAGACGCGTTCTCACACTCCTAGACGTTTCATTGGATCTTGAGGAAAGGGCTAATGCACTGATCAAAAATTTTGAAAAGCTCATTACTATTTATTCCGGGAATTTTTCGGATTCAGTGTTATCGATCCGCTGATGGTGGATCCAAACGTTGAAGACATTTCTTGCGATGGCTACGATATCCCTATTTTCGTTTATCATAAAAATTACGGTTATCTTGAAACGAATATCAGAATCCCAAAACTTGCACTTGACAGACTTGTAATGCTTTTGACTCAGAAAAGCGGTAAGCATATTTCTTTGGCAAACCCAATTATCGACTCTACACTTCCCGACGGTAGTAGACTTCAGGCAACGTTTGGGACAGAAATAACGCCAAGGGGTTCAAGCTTCACAATAAGAAAATTCACAACTCAACCGTTGACTCCGCTTGATCTCGTAAGATTTGGAACAGTGCCTCTGGGAATCATGGCCTATATCTGGCTTTCGATAGAGCACAAGCTCTCTATAATAGTGGTTGGAGAAACTGCAAGTGGAAAAACGACGACTCTTAACGCCATCCTCATGTTCGTGCCACCTGATGCCAAAATTGTATCGATAGAGGATACGAGAGAGATAAAGCTTTATCATGACAACTGGCTTGCCCAAGTAACAAGGATCGGAATAGGGGAGCAGGAAATCGACATGTACGATTTGCTGAAAGCCGCTTTAAGACAGAGACCAGACTACATTGTGGTTGGTGAGGTTAGAGGTAAAGAAGCTCAGACCCTTTTCCAGGCAATGTCGACGGGTCATGCTAGCTACTCTACATTCCATGCAGGAGACATAAATCAGATGGTTTATCGTTTTGAGAGTGAGCCGTTGAACGTTCCTAGGAGTATGCTGCAATTCTTGGACATAGTTCTGGTTCAGAACATGTATTTGGTCGGTGGTAAGAGGATAAGGAGGACTAAAGAGGTGAATGAGATATTGGGAATTGATCCTGCGGACAAAAATTTGCTCGTGAACCAGTTTGTTAAATGGGATGCAAAGAAGGATTCTCATATTGAAGTGGGGGTCCCAAAAAAGCTAGAGAAAATTGCCATGTCTAGGGTTGATGACGTTTATGTAGAACTTGAGAGAAGGAAGAAGTATTTGGAATGGATGATAAAGGCAGGAGTTAAGGATTACAGGGAGTTCACGAAACTAATACATAGCTATTATAGGAATCCTGAAATAGCTTATTCAAAAGTCTTATGAGTGCTCCTGATTTCTTTAAAAGATACTTTAGAAAAAAGATCGATGAAAATCCAAATAAATATTCCGATTTAGACAGGATAATCGAGAAAGCGAGACTAAGGGTTACCACTCCGGAATTACTTTCAAATGCTCTGTTCTATTCCCTCATCGCAATGGTTATAGGGGTTATTTTCGGAATTTCCGTTTCTTTAGTCATAAGAAATGTATTCGGAATTGAATACGTCTACATTGGAGGTCCAGTAGAGTTCTGGAAAGTTCAAATTGCAATATCTTTGATTTTTGCACTTTTGTTTTTTGGGCTTGCGCGTTACATTCTCCTCTCCTTCCCGTACTACGTCGCGAGCTCTAGAGGGAGCAAGATAGACTCAGCCCTACCTCATGCAGTTAACATGCTCTTCGGAATGGCCAAGGGAAATGTGCCAATAATATCTGCAATCAGGTTCGTGGCGGAGAACAAACACCTTTTCAGCGAGCTTAGCGTGGAGTTCGAAAAAATAGTGGTTCTTGTTGAAATGGGAGAGGATTTAACGAGTGCCATGAAGTTTGTTGCCGAAACAACTCCTTCGGAGAAGCTTAGGGTTTTTCTTGAGAATTTTATCGACGTCTATAAAGGCGGAGGAAACGTTTTGGATTATTTAAAGTCGAAATCCGAGCAGTATTTTTCGGAAAAAGAGAGATTTTACACTCTGTACTCAGAATCCATGCAGATAATGGCGGAAATATATCTTGCCCTCTTCATCGTTGCACCTCTCTTCTTTCTGATTGTCCTCGTGGTATTCAACATGATGGGGAGCGCAACGTTGGGGCTTTATAGACTCTTCCTTTATTCTGTTCTTCCAGCTGGCTCGATCATGGTTCTTTGGCTTGCATACTCTTCGACTATAAGAGAAAGCGGCGAATTAGGTAGAATAGGTGTTGGAGTAGAAGAAATTGTGGCTAGAACGTCGCAGAAACCTGTCGGTTTCAGACTTATAAGGACAAGGAGAGCTTTTAATAAGTTAAAGAACTTCCTTTTATATCCAGTATTCGAGATGCCTTACGTTTTGAGCTTTAAGCACATTCTCTTCTACCTTCTTTTCCCTCCACTAGTATTTTTCTTGATTTTTTTTGGCAGAATGGAAATCGACTATCTTGTTTTTACGATCTTGCTTGCTTTTGGTCTTCCTGCAGTTTTCTTTGTGGAGTATCGAGAGCGATTAATTAAAAAGGCAGAAAGAGAACTTCCAGACTTTTTGAAACAACTCGCTTCTCTGAACGAAGCCGGACTCAATGTGGTAGAAGCCCTTAGGAACATAAGCGATACGCAGGCTGGAGTTCTAAGCAAGGAAATAAGGACAATAAAGAGGAGAGTTGAGTGGGGGGAGCTAGTGACGTCGGCTTTCGTCAGACTTGAGACTCGTATTAGGAGTAGTGTTTTCCAAAAAGCAATTTCAATGCTTGTAAAGGCCATTGAAGCCTCTCCATCAATTCGGGAGGCTCTAGTTGTTGCCTCAAATTTCTCCGAACTTGAAGTTGAAATGAGAAACAGGCTAAGGGCTTTAATGAGCACATATACCATCATAATCTATCTGGCCTTTGGCGTTTTCCTTTACACATCATATGTACTAATAAAGAACATGCTCTCAGTTTTCGCATCCATTGAACAGAAGCATATAGTTGCTGCGATCAACTTAGCGGATCTTGAAGGTGTTTTTATGGAGACTTCAATTCTCGTTGCAGTCTTTTCTGGACTTGCAGCTGGTGTGATGGGTGAAGGGAGAATTGAGGCGGGATTGAAGCATATACTTTTGATGGGGGCACTTGCTTATGTCTTCTTTAAATTCATTGTTTAAAACAAGGCTTTCAGCGCATTTCATCGATTCATTCGTCTGTGAAGGCGAAATGGTTACTGTTGAGGGCTGGCTTACGTTTTATGATGAGAAGGAGAAGGAATGGAAACCACTGGACGGTAAAGTAAAATTCTATCTTGACGGAAAAGAAATTGGGGAATCTGAGGCAAAAATGGGGTCTTTTTCATTTTCATTTCTTTCTCCATACATTGGAAGACATAGAATAGACATAAAGTTCAAAGCTCCAGGATATGAGCCCAGTTACAAATCGCTCGAATTTGAGGTAGTGAAATCGGAGAAGAAATCTCAGGTTATGAGGGTAGCCAAGCTCATTTTTGTCCTAATAATGCTTCTTGTAATCTTTATGATCTTATCCATTTTCATACCAACACGACTCTAACCCCTCTAAAACGAATCGAAGGAGTAATAGTCTTTTCCGCCTGCACGGGTTCTGAACAAATTCCGTAAATTTGCTTCAGAAGATCGAAAATATTTCCGTATATCATCGCACCCTTTACAGCCGTATCATCTAGTTCAGCATTCATACACTCCAAGCTGAAATCTCCGCTGAGCGGATTCGCGGTATGGGAACCCATAAAGCTGTGCACAATCAGAGCTTTTTCAGACTCGGCTCGTTCGTTGATCTCTATTATTATGTTGCTCGGAGCCGGGGATGGGGGTGCGTCAACGCTACCCCTCAAGCCATTACCCGAAGTTCCTGAATATTTTGAGTATTTCCAGTCCGAATAGAAGCAGATTACTTCTCGATCAACCAGGATCTTTCTGGTAGCTTTTGCACCCTCATCATCAAAAGAATAACTCTCCAAGCCACCTTTAATAGTAGGATCGTCGATTATTCTCAAATTGCCCACAAAAGAACCTTTTTTCAGTGCACTCCTACCCTTGTAAACGTTTTCGGCAGATAGCGATGGGTAAAGGGTGTTTGAAAATAGCTGATGCACAGCGTATGGCATTAAGATAACATCGTAATAACCGCTTTCGATTTTAACGGCTTTTGAAGAATCGATTGCAAGCCTTTCAGCATAACTTGCAGTTTCAGCTATTTCAAGCTTTTTGCTTCTGCTTTCGCACTGTGCATATCCGTTACCGTTTTCGAAGACCGTTTCAATCGAGAAGAATGAATAAGTCCCCTTCTCGCTCAAGTCTGCTCCTGCCGAATTTCTGATGGATACCTCCAAAACGGCATGGCTTATGAATGCATTTGCAATTCTGGCTTTCTCGATAGAACTTGTCAGGATCTCGTATTCTTCCTTTAGGAAATCTGGATTAAGGTTCTCAAGGCTTTTGTCGTAAATTCCAGAAACAACCGCGGGTTTTTCATTAGGAAAACCATCGAGCTTTTCTTCCGAGATTTTTGCAACTTTCTTTGCATTTTCCATCGCTTTTTCAACATTTTTTCCAGCCGAAAATCCTACTTTTCCGTCTATTATTACCCTAACAGCACATGAAGAACTTTTCGTGGACTGGATGAACTTCAGCCTTCCGTCGGAGATCTCCGCTGAAAAACCTCTTATTGTCTCTTCATAGATTTCCCATTCCATCAGGCACCACCAACTTTGGCCCTGCAAAGCGTCGCTGGAGCCCCGTCTGCTACAGGAACTGTCTGAAAAGCTTTACCGCAAAATCCGGGGTCGAATTCAATATCCTTTCCGAGTTTCACATCTTTGAGAATATCGAGGGTACCCATAAGCGAAACGTCTCTAATCATGTCTGAAATCTCTCCATTCCTTACTAAATAGCCATACTGGGCACTGAACTGAAAATACCCTGTTGCAGGGTTGGTCTCTCCTCCTCTTGAGCCTACAAGAAAAACTCCATTCTTGCAAAGCTCCAAGAGCTCCTCGAATTCAAGATCTCCCCTTTGCAAGAAAGTGTTGCTCATTCTGACAATTGGAAAAGCAACTCCATCGCTTCTAGCATTTCCAGGATACCCACCGAGCTTTTTTGCAGTCTCTTTGCTGTGCAAGTATGTCTTAAGAACACCATTCTCCACTAAAACCTTTCTTTTCGCTTTAACTCCTTCATCATCAAAGGGATAAAAGCCAAACTCCTCGATAGTTGGGTCGTCAACTATTGTCACATTTTCTCCGGCTATTTTCTCTCCAACCTTCCCGGCAAGAACGCTGGCTCCCTGCAGAACATGATCTGCCTCGACTGCATGCCCGAATGCTTCATGAATGAAAACTCCAGCAAGTTCGGGGTTCATTAAAACGTTCATTTCTCCTGAAGGAGGAGATTTGGCTTTTAAAAGCTTTGGAAGAACTTCATTAACCTCTTCGACAAGCTTAAAAGCACCTTTTAGCTGTTCCCAGCCTCCAGGTTTCATCAACCTTTTCGAAATAAATTGCAGGCTCTCCCCCTTATCGATTGCGACGATTGAGATCCCTATTCTTGGCACCGTGTAGCTGACCTCGTTACCGCATGAATCCCGATATTCGAACCTTTTAAGACTCTCAATGTAGCCCACCTTCCTCGTATTCGTTGCAATGCTTTTATCTAAATCCCTTACAAAATTCGTTTTTTCTTCTATGCTAATATCCCTTGGATCGATTTTTGGCTTAAGTTCGTATTTCCCGCCTGATTTTACCTCCATTATCTCAGCAGAACCTTCTGCGATAACATTATTTTCCGCAAGTTTAAGCCCCTCCGAGTCGCTTACAATACCCTCGAAAACACCCCAAAAACCGGTTTTTAGAACTCTAAAGCATTTTGAGTGGAAGTGGGTTATTTTCGGCCTTTCGATTATTCCATTTTCTATAGTAAAAGTCAGAACCTCGGCTTCTACCTCTCTTATGTCATAGTACATATCTATTCCTTCTCCTCAAGAATGCTTTCCGCAGCGATAAGCCCGGTAACGGCCGCTCCAACTATTCCCCTACTTATTCCTGCTCCGTCGCCAATGGCGTAGACGTATGGAATGCTCGTCCTCATCTTCTCGTCAACCTTAAGCTTTAAAGAGTAGAACTTAACTTCAGGAGCATAAAGGAGTGTGGAATCATCTGCAACACCCGGGATTACCTTATCAAGTCTTTCGAGTGCATCAACAATGTCGTCTATAACTCGGCTCGGATATGCCAGACAGATGTCTCCTGGTATTGCGGTTTTCAGTGTTGGTTGCACAAGTCTGTTATTCTTTATCCTGCTTTCCGTGCTTCTCCTACCAAGACGGAGGTCTTTTAACCTTTGAACAATCGGATTTCCGCCTCCGAGCTTAGTGGTGATCCTGGCCAGATCCCTCCCCCACTCGTTGGGCTCATCGAAAGGTTCCGTAAACTCGTAGTGACCAAGTAAGGCGAAGTTTGTATTGTTGGATTTTTCCTTGGCCTTGCTGTGGCCATTGACAAGGCAAAAGTCGCCGTATTCTTCTCTGATAACCCAACCTCTCGGACAGGTGCAGAACGTTCGCATGTAGTCATCATGCCTCTGAGTGATTATTCTCAGCTTTGGATCGTATATGGTTGAGGTTATATCGTCCATGATAGAGGCCGGGACTTCTACTCGGACTCCAACGTCAATTGCCTTGGAATTTTCCGCTACTTCGATTTTATACTTTTTTACCCATTTTTCCAGCCAGTCCGCACCGCTTCTTCCGACTGCAATTATGAGTTTGTCATAACCGAACTTGTCCCCACCATTTGTCTTTACAATTTTTTCTCTGGGGTTTATATCTACGACGGTCTTTTGCGTGAATATCTTAACCCCTTTTTTCTTAAGGGATTCTTCTAGGCTCTTGATAACTCTGGGCAGCTCGTCACTTCCGACATGTCTCTGCTTTAGCGGAACAAACTCGATTCCTGCAGCATTGGCCTTCTTAAGGAATTTATCTAATTTAGCCTCGTCTTCACCATAAAGTTCACCTGATACTCCATGAGCGGAAAAAATTTCGTCAACTTCTTGCATTTTCGCGATAAGGTATTTCGGATCCAAAAAATCAAAATCTCCCCCAACTGTGAAGCTTGAGGGATAGTTGGGGTTGACGTAATTCAGCTTACCATCCGAAAGTCCTCCGGCACCACCTACACCAGAAGTAATGTTGCAAGGATCGCATTTTTTACAATAGCTTTGCGAAAGATCACTGGGACATTTTCGCTGCGATATGTCTCGCCCCATTTCGAAGATAGCAACATTCTTGTTTTCGCCAAGCTTGTAGGCGGAGAACATTCCTCCGGGACCAGCACCGACTATTATTACGTCAAATTTCATACATTTTCAGCTTCTTCTATCTATGTCATTTAAACTTTGCTGTTGGTGCCTTTATTTTTATTTTGATTTTTGATACTTTTCATAAAATAGATATTAAATAAGAATTAACTTTCTGTTGCTGATCCTTATAGAAAGGTGATTGAAGAGGAAGTTCTCTCGATGAAACGAGAAGCCCCCTGCTTGAGCGAGGGGGGAGTTCATTAAAT
>CAYSRI010000033.1:0-4119 GCA_964433405.1 uncultured archaeon
ACGCTGAAGAACTCGGTTTGAATTCAACGCAGTTCAAAGAGTGTCTGGATTCTGAAAAGTACCGTAACGAAGTTGAAAAGGATGTTGAGGACGCTCAGAGCTACCGAGTAACGGGAACGCCTACGTTATTCATTAACGGCGAAATGATAGTAGGTTACAGGAGTTACGAGGAGTTTGCAAAGCTGATTGAAGAGAAATTAAAGTAACTCATTTTTAATATGTTTAAAAGTCCTGAGGATTCTGCAGTTTCTGCAGTGCTATCTTTGCTTTTGGAAGTTTCAGCAAACCCAAAACCTGGTAATGTAGACAGGGAACACGATTTTGAAGACTTACGTTACGAGCACTTTCTAATCTCAGCAAGTTCAGCATTTCCATACTTCCTGAGGACTGCGAAACGCAGAAAGCTTTACATTCTTCAGGCAATCGAGAAAAGCAGAGAACTTGGTGTGGAGACAAATGTTCATTTCGGGGCTTTTCTCTTGCTTTTTCCTCTGGTGGCAGTATGGGAATCTAAATTAGATGAATACCCAAAAAATTCGATTAATTTTCTGAAAAAAACTAGCTTTAGAGATTCCGTAAACATATTCAAGGCATTTCAGCTCTGCAGAGCGAGGGTTCTAAAGGCAGAGAATTTTTCACTTTACGAAAGTTCGACCCTTTCTAGAATAACCAAAGAAAAACTGAACGTTTACGAGTGGATGAAACTTTCTCCAAAGGAGAATCTGATAGCAAAAGAACTCACTGAGGGATATCCAATTAGCCTTAACGGTGCAAAGTTCATTCTAAACTCTGAAAGCGGTGTGAACGAGACGATCGTTCTTTTATACCACAAACTCCTGTCCGAATACCCTGACAGCCTGATAATTGCAAAAAGAGGGTTTGAAGCTGCAAAAAGTGTCATGGATCTCGCAAAAAAAGCCTTTGAATCCAAGAAACTCGAAGAGTTCAAAAAACTCGATGAGCTCTTATTGCGGGAAAAGATTAACCCTGGAACCATTGCCGACTTAGTAGCTAGTTCCATCTATCTTGCGCTTTCGGAGGGGTGGAAAATTGAGACTAAAAGATTTTGGGTTGCACTCCGGAATAAATGAAGTTATAGTTATAACGAAAGGGGAAAAGCTGAACACAGCACCAATAGGGATTATAGTGGAAAACGAAAATAGTATTGAAGCAAAAGCCAAACTATATCCATCGCACACAAGAGAGAACGTAGAAAAAGGTAGTTTTTTTATAGCAAATATTGTGAATGATCCTTTGATTTTTGCGATATCTGCCTTTGAAGACCTCGGAGAGGATTTTTTTGAAAGCATTAATCCTCCGATAATAAAAGATGCTCTGGCTTTTTGCGAGTTCGAAGTGAGACTCAAAGGGCTTTTTGCAGATCTTCGACTTCTCAGAGGGGATATAATTCGCAAGGATGTGAGGGCAATTAACAGGGGATTCAATGCAGTGATAGAAGCGCTCGT
Source organism: uncultured archaeon (assembly GCA_964433405.1). Lineage (GTDB taxonomy): Archaea > Halobacteriota > Archaeoglobi > Archaeoglobales > Archaeoglobaceae > WYZ-LMO2. Next base: position 1,467 of record CAYSRI010000033.1, read on the forward strand.
TCACGCTACAAGATTCGTTAAAAACCGAAGTCCCGAGCTTGAACGGAAAATTAGAGATTGCTATGAGGTTATCGAAAAGTGCGGAGGAGAAAGAGAAAAACTGGCGTTGAAGATAATAAAAGAAAAAACTGGAATTCTTTAACCGTTCCAATCCGGCGTAAACTTTCATCCCTTCTTCCCTCGTATCATGGGGGGAGCTTTCAGGGTAAACAGATGAAGCTCCCACATCTATCTCTTTTTAATCAAATTCTTAACAGCTAGAACCTCTCTATCTTCTTCCAAGCCACAGCTTAAGCATTTCATCTGTCTGTAATCACTCGGGCTTAGCTTTACCCCAAATATCGGACACAGGCTCGAGGTTTTTCGAGCATCAACACATTTCACATTCAAACCAGAAAGCTTTGTTTAGCGTATTCAACGATCTTTTGTTTCTGTCTTTCAAGATTTTCCTTCTGGTCAGCTGAGCTGACTCTGCATAAACAGATACCTTTCCTTTTTGGTATTTTTGCATTAAAGCCTTTTTATCTCGCTTTCAGGTATCCGTATTTTCCGCCTGGTGTTTTAATATATTTGATCTTCCCGGGAGTAAGCCCACTTCTTTGCAGCAACGTAGATAACACCGAATATTTTGCAACCTCGCCAGTCATGTATAGTTTTTCTGACATTTATTTTATTGAAGTTATACTATTAATAAAGTTTGCAGTAAGTAGAAACGGTTTTCAACCCTCTTTCTTCGGAGGATAGGGATGAATCTTGACCTTGTAATCACAGAGCTTCCTCACCGCTTCGAGGCTTGCATCTCTGAACTCGGCGTAGCCTTTGGCCCTTATCGCATCGGCGATGCGCTTTGCAATATCGCTCCTAACAAGCACGGTCGAGAAGCCAGCTTCGCTGCCAACGCTGCCGACGCTGACATCAGCTTCAACAGCGGAGAAGTCCTGGCAGACCTTGCAGCCTGATGGGACTATGCCGTCGAGCTCCTTGACGGGGAAGACTATCTCTCCATCAGCCTTCTTCACAATGAACTTGCCCTTCTTTATGTCCGTCTTGAGCACATCCTTCATTGCAACGCCCTTCTTTGCAAGGAATTCGCTGAGCTGGGAATGGTAGAAGTTCTCGGTGCAGAAGAGGCCTATTGCGAGCTTTACCCTTTCGAATTTTTTGAAGCTTCTCTGCATCTTCCTCAGTGCTGAGATCATGCAAGGAGTTCCCACGAAGGCGAGTGCTTTTGAATCGAGAATTGCTTCCTTCACTGCCGGAAGCACGTCTGCGAAGCTGTACTTCGTGCCCGTGATCCTTTCGTTCTTCAGCTGCTCCGAATCGCTTATCGCTACAATCCTAGTCCTCCATTCTTCGTCCCTTGCAACGAAGATTGCCTTCTCTACAATTCCCTCCTCGAGCGCTGTTGCCGTGAATTCCGTAACCATGGCCCCGTCCTGGCCCAGGAATCTCTTCGATCTCGCAGAGAATGCTTCTATGTAGCTTCCGACGCCGCTGAGCGGCCTGTAATCCCATCTCGGGCAGACCTTGACGCAGGCTCCGCAGTCGACGCAGTCTTTCAGCCAGTTCGGGAAGTCTATTGGCCTGTCCCCCGCGGTTATGCCCTTGACAGGGCATATGGCGGCACAGGCTGTGCAGTGCGAGCATATTGCTGGCTTGATGACCTCTTCCAGCAGGTTGCCGAAGAACTTCTTCTTGTGTTTTTTCTCAGGCAAAAAGATCTGCCACTCCTGCATCATTTCACCTCTTTAAGCTCAAGAACCTTCATTGGACAGTTTCTGACGCATATTCCACATCCTGTGCACTTCTCTGGCAAAATCTTCAGCTTATTCGCCTTTCTGTCTACTGAAATTGCATCATTCGGACACAGTTCAACGCAGAGTCTGCAGCCAAGACAGCTATCTGGATCCACGCAAACAGAGACTCTTCTTTTCACTGGAGTTATGAATGCCTCAAGCACAAGTTCATCGATTTCTGGCCTTTTAACTAACTTCCAACCCTTGGAGTCGACCAAATACTCAACCGTGAAGAAGTCCTCGCGGGTTAATTCTGGGGGTTTCAGCATCTGAACCGCATTTAGCTTCATTTCCCCCATCGTTGCAAACGCAAGATCATGGATCTTTGTGGATCTTAAAGCTCCCGTCGGGCAGCTGTCAACACAGAAATGGCAGAAAATGCATTTAGTATAATCAATCCCGGGCCATGCTTTCTCATAAAATGCCATCTGAATTGCATTTGTAGGGCAGATGTGGACGCACCTGAAACAGCTAATACACCTATCTCTATCTAAAACAATTATGCCCCTGAAATTTGCCGGATACTTTTTCCTTTCTCTTGGATACTCAATCGTTACCCTATCTGGAGCAACAGCCTGTTTGAAAGCTTCGCGAATTACATCAATATGCATTCTGAGCAAGTCAAGTCTTCTGGCCTTAAATTCCACCTTCATATCCAATCACCACTCCTATTGCCAAAGCCACCATCGAAAATGCTAAAAGCCAGCTGAAACCAATTCTTAGGGCCTGATCTATTCTGTAACGGGCATACATCGACCTTACCATTGCAATTATTGAGATCACAACAATGGTCTTAATCATAAGCCAGATAGGCGCGTTTAGGTCGCCGAGTAGTGAAATGTAAATGCCACTCCAGC
>CAYSRI010000033.1:4129-7749 GCA_964433405.1 uncultured archaeon
CCGAGAAATAGAATCGTGAACAGAAGAGCCATCACGTAAAGCTTCTCATATGCCAAAACCTTCACCAATCCGAAAAGTATTCCAGAATATTCTACAAAAGGTCCAAAGGCTATCTCCTGATCCGCCTCTGGTATCTCGAACGGAAGGCGAGAAGTTGCCATTAGCATTGCAATCAGGAAAACCAAAAAAGCCAGCGGATTTAAAATTGCTCCAGGAATCCACTGGCTTTCAACGATGACATAGGGGTCACCGCTCCTATATAGGAATACCATCGAGATCACGGCCACTATGAACGGGATTTCGTAAGCTACGTACATTAGGGCCTCCCTTACCGAGCCTATGAATGCAAACCTGCTGTTCGACGCCCAACCTATGGCTATTATTGTAATCGGAATCAGAGAAATGAACGCAATCACTAGCTGCACTGCATAGGGGCTCTTTATTCCCACAACATTACCCGCAGGAATGAAAGCTATTGGAAGGAGAATTGGGATGAAAGCTAGAATGGGAAGCTGTACAAAATACGGGCGGTGTGCGTCTTTGTGAACTATTGCCTCTTGGAAAAGATATCTAATACCGTCCGCCAAAGCCTGGATTGCTCCTCCCAGAGGTCTATAAACTTCCAAGGGACCAACTCTCCACTGAATCCTTGCAGTTAGTTTTCTCTCGAACCAAACGATGTAAAGCAGGTATATCATCAAAACCGTAAGACCCGGCATCACCAAAACGGCGAAAAGTGGACGCCATAAGATTACCGCTAAAATAAGGTCAACCAGATTACTCAAATACGGTACGGGGATCTGTGCCGAGATTTTCATTATAAGAGCTATAATCGGCTTTATTAGCGGAATATCCAGCTGATTTGATTTCAAAATGCTCAGAAGATGTCTAATAAGATCTATAATGGCTTCAATCATTTCCATCACCTATCAGCCTCCGGCGGGAAGTACCCAAAACTGCCATATATTGCCTGAAGATCTGCAAGCCTTTCTCCCTTTAAAGACTCCATGAAACCCCGCAGATAAAGCCAACCAGGAGTTACTACTCGGAGGCGATAGGGAACGTTGCTTTCTCCGTCGCTTACAATTGTGTAGATCACAGATCCTCTTGCCGCTTCCGTTAGCGTTGTGAACTCTCCTGCTGGCAATACTATACTTGCAAGTTTGTCGAAGAATTCTCCCTTTATATCGTTGCCCTCACAGATCTGATCGCTTATGACTTTCCCTCCCGGGATCTCTGAAATGCACTGCCTTATGATCCTCAAGCTCTGAGCAACCTCATTTACTCGAACTAGGAATCTAGAATAACTGTCTCCATCATCTGCAACAACTATGTCCCAGTCGACCTTATCATACGCCTCGTATGGTTCAACTTTTCTCACGTCGTATTCAACCCCACTTGCTCTCAGGAACGGACCAACAACGCCAAATTCGATTGCTTCCTTTTTGCTCAAAACACCAACATCTTTAAGCCTTGCGACGACTGTAGGATTTTTTATGAAAAGTCTTTCGAAGCTCCCAAGTCTTTTTTCGATTGCGAATGTCGCAGAATATATCCAGTCGAGTGTTTCCTTACTCACGTCTCTTCTGACACCTCCTGGGATTATGAATGAAGAAGTGAATCTTGCACCAGTCATTTTTACCAGAGATTCACATATGAGCTCTCTGATCCCGAATGGATACATAAAGCCCGTTGTATGCCCCAAGAACACCGAAAGAATTGCTGCATCGTAGAGATGAGTTCCAATTCTACAGAGCTCTGCAAGAATGGTCCTCAAATACTTTGCTCTCTCCGGTACCTCCAAATCCATTGCATCCTCAATTGCCCTCACATAACCGAGATTTAGGTTCGCAGAGTCCATTATCGCAGGTCTTTCAACGAGAGGGATATTCTGAACATAAAGCCTGGTCTCTGCAATCTTTTCAATTGCCCTATGCACGTAGCCGGGATCCGGGATCACCTCTTGGATCACATCTCCCCTCACCCGGACAATCAGTCTCATGTGACCGCTTCCAGGATGCTGGGGGCCAACAAGGATCAGAAATTCGTCATTTCTGTAAACTTCCTCAACATACTCTTTCGGTATCGGCAGGAAAAGACTTTCAAGCTCTTTGGGAGGCTCAACCGGGATGTCTATTGCAATTTCCTTCATCTCAATCACCCACGTAAATTTCCTCTTGAAGCTTGAATTCTTTCCTCAGCGGGAATTCGGGAGTATCGGGGGCCAGCAAAAACTTTCCCTTCCATGGATTGCCTATAAAAGAGATTCCGAAGAAATCCTGCATCTCTCTCTCCATATAATCCGCACTCGGGAACAAGTCCGAAAGACTGTTGATTTTTGGTTCGTTCCTTGGAACTTCGGCGAAGAGATTGATAATTACAGGCGTAAGCTCTTTGGAGGAATAGCTGGAGATATGATATTCCACTATGAACTTGCTCTCTCCAGGCACATCAACAACGTTTACGGACTTGACGTGGTCAAATCCCATCTTTTTAAGCTCGATCGCTACTTCCCGCAATTTATCGGCCGAAACTTTCAAAGCTATCCTGTTTTTACCCGTTATCACGGCAGATTCCACTCCTAAAACCTTTAACTTTTCACAGAGTTCTCTTCCGAAGTCCCAATCTACTTTTCTAGGTCTGTTAACAACTATGCTCGGTGCTGCCGAGATTTTCTTTGGTATTCCCGGCAACCGCCTTGGAGGTTTGCCTTTCTCAAGCCTCAGATCGTAAAAATAAGCCGAGCTTTCAGCCTCTCCGGTCTCGAGCTTCTTCTGAAGCTGTCTTATCCCACGAAGCAGGGCTTCAGGGGTTGGAGGGCATCCAGGGATGAAGAAATCAACTGGCACGACTTCAGAGGGTTTTACAAGATTGTAACCATTCCAAAATACCCCGCCGTTCAGTCCGCAGGCACCCATAACAATCACGAACTTCGGATCTGGCATCTGTTCCCATGTTACTTTCAACACTCTTGCCATTTTCCTAGTTATTGCTCCCTCGACGATAATCAGATTTGTCTGCCTCGCAATGCCGTAGTTAAGAGCCCCAATTCTTTCACCATCGTAACCGCAGGCAAAGGCGTGAGCAAGTTCAGCGCCACAGCATGCAGTTACAAGGTGAACTGGCCATAGACTCCATTTCGTTCCCCAACTCTTCAAAGGGGCCAGTTTTCCGGACTTGATGAAATTCAGGAACTCATCCATTTCTACCACCTCTCCTTAGCCCTGCAACCTCCAAAGAATAGCTGTATCCTGCATACAAACCGGGGAGCAGCAGTACAAGAGCGATAAATGTAAACGCATATACATCCTCAGAACCCAAAGCAGATAGCAATAGAATTAGAACAAATACAGGTTCTAGTGCCAGGAATAGTACGACGAAACCCAAATACTGCATAGGAAGAACCCATTTCGGATAACCTATAGGAATGTTGCCGGCCTCGAATCTCTGAACCTTGACTGCACTTGGTCGATACTTCGGGAGATATTTGAGTAAGAGCAGAACTGCCAAATCAGTAACCAGAGCAACCGCAACGATGAGGATTAAAACGAGTAGATTCTCGATCATCTGAACACCTCCACAACTAAATCAACGAACCAAGTTGGCGGAAGCAGGGTTAT
>CAYSRI010000033.1:7759-12193 GCA_964433405.1 uncultured archaeon
ACAGTGTTCGTGATCATATTTGGAGCGTTTACCTTTGTAAATCTAACGAGTCTTAAGTAATAAGGAACCGAAATTGCAGAATTCAGCACTAGCAGAATTGCAAGCCATAGATAGTTCGAGAAAATTAGAGCGTAGATTATAAAGAACTTTCCCCAAAAGCCCATCAGTGGAGGCAGACCAATAAATGAAAGGCTCAGAATGTAGCTAGAGGCGTTCCAAGTCCCTCCCTTAATTGCGTTAAAGAATCCAACTTTTCCAAATGCATTTACAAAGAGCTGTAACAGTGCTCCGGCTATGGCATAGTAAACAAGATCCCTAGAAGCTGTGAGTGCTACAAAAGCCGCTAATATGTAGCCCATGTTCGCAACTGTTGAGTATCCCAAGATTCTTGCAGGATTCTGAGTTGTAAGAGCCCCGATATTTCCAGCAAACATCGATATAGCTGAAACGACGGCAAAGATAAGAAGTGCAGAACTCGTTAACTCGGTCGCCGTAATCATCAGGATCTTAAGGGCGACAATAAAGGGTACGAATTTTGCAATAGATGCGATGATCGAGACTGAGATCGGATTTGCGTTAGCAAAAACATCCGGAACCCACTCATGCAGGGGTGCAATTCCTACCTCTAAAGCAAGACCCATCAAAAGTAAGACAAGGCCGAAAAGATACAATCCAGAATTCTGGTAACCGTAGCCCAAGTAAAGCGTAACTGCGCCTATTATGAATAGAACCGTCGCTATTACCATAAAGGCTATATACTTTATTCCCGTATCAACGTTCAGCCTTCCCTCGTCGACCATTATGATCAAGTAAGTTGGAACAGAAACCACGACGAAAAGTGCAAGAAGTTCAGCGATATCAGACGTTATAAAGGAGTATATAGTTGCAATTGCCATTAGTCCTACCATCGCATAATCCGCACCCGAGATCTGATTTTTTCTGATCGCAACCAGCGACAAGATGTTGAGCAATGCCAAAAAGCAGATGAGCGTTGAAATTCCTCCGAGCTCCATAGAAACAAAAAGCAATAGGAAACTCAATATCAACGAGATCCTGTAGTCCTTGTAGCTTAAAATTCCCGCAAAGGTCAGAATTAACAGAGAAAGCAATAGATAGATCACATGATCACCTCCAAAGCTATTGCAACCGTTAGAACGATTAAGAGAACAGAGATGGATATTCTAAGGTAAAGCTCAATGCTACCGCTTTGAATCCTTCTTATTCCTTTTGAGGATATTTCAAAAGCCTTAGGAACTGCTTTGTGGCAGAAGAAATCTATCGCTTTGTTTGCGTAATCAACAAGCCTTGCAAGAGCCCATCCAATTTTTGAAACTACATAATCATTTAGGAAAGCCAAGTAAAGTCTGTCTCCAAGGGCTTTTCCTAGTGGAGACTCCAGCGTTGGTTTAGAGAGTGCCAAGATGTATGTAAGAAGCACGACGAAACCTACCGCTAGAGAAGACTGCAAGAAGCCTTCAGCAACAAACTCGTGGAATTCTGGGAAGTAAAGGTAAGCAAAGAGAAGTAAGAGGAGCATTGAGCCCATCGCTGTGTAGGCAATGCCCATCAGCCTTCCACCGCTGTGAGACTTCGCATGATACTCACCCTTAAGGAAGTTCAAGCTAAGGAATTTCGCAAGGAATGCGGAATAAACAGCCGAGGTCAAAACGAGTAGCGATAAAGGAATAAAGCCAAACTCATGCTCCAGATTGTGCATAATGCCATCCATTGCTGATTTAACCCAGTAGGCAGTTAAGGGCGGAATTCCGCTAAGGCAAAGAGTTGCGATGATCGTTGCAGCAAAGGCAAGCTTGAGGCGTTTTGCTAGCTCCTTACCTCCGACGCAAAATCTGTCATGCGTTTCATGGATCAAATGACCCGCGACAAGGAAAAGGGTTGCTTTGGCGAAGGCATGGGTAACGAGGTACCAGAACGCAACGAGGATGGCAATCTGACCAACCCAAAAACTTGCGGAAGTTGTGGCGAACATTAGCCCAAGACTTGACATCGTGGAGGCTGCCAGTAGCACTTTCCTTTCACGACACCCCAAGGCAACAGAAGCGCCATATAATGCAGATATCAGACCTAAAAACAGGACGAGAACATACAAAACTTCGATTCCCGCACTGTGAATGGTCCACGGCTTCATGTACCAGCTTAATCGCATGAATATGTAGGTTCCAGCTGCAACCATTGTTGCAGAGTGAAGGAGGGCACTCACAGTAGTTGGACCTGTCATAGCCGTCATGAGCCACTCACTAAAGGGTAGTTGCGCTGACTTCGTAAAGGGACCAAGTAGGAATGCAAAAAGGATCAGAGAGATCCCAACAGCCCCAAGCTTCTCCGTCAATTCGATCCAAGGTATTTCGCTGAGGTTAAGGGTTCCCGCTAGGAAGAAGATTGCGGCGATTGCAAAAAACATCGGCATGTCGCCAACGCGAATTGTAGAAATTGCTCTCCAAGCTCCAAGGCTTGGAGACCAGAAATAATTCAAACCTGCGATTTTTCTACCAACCATGCCTACAAAGCTCAGTTCGTCATCATCTCTGAACCAGTGGCCGATAAGTGCCCAAGAAGCCAATCCAAGCCCCTCCCATCCAATCAGAAGCATGAGAAGGTTGTCGCTGTATACAACGAGTAGCATCGAAGCTGTGAAGAGGTTGAAGAAGAACCAATACCATCCTAGGCGATAGTCGTGCTTCATGTACTCCAAACCATAGACACCTATGAGGAAGGCAATCAGAGCTGTTAAAACTCCCATTATCTTGCTCAGATAATCAAAGATGAAGGCAAAGCTTACATTAAAGCTCGGAATCCAATCAAAAGAAACTTTATAAACCTCCTCTAAAGTGCCAAAGTTGAATAGAATGTAGAGAGTACATAGAAGGGAGACAAAAAGACCGAATACTGCAAAGATAGGTAGCTTTCTGCTCCAGTCCTTTTTCGGTTCAAAGAGCCAAGCAAAGGCTATTGGAAGACTTCCAAGTACCGGTGAAAGAAAGAGTGTAGCGAGTAATAGTTCTATCATGGCATAACACCTCCCAAGACAAGCTTTATGCCATCAAGAAGCGCTGGAGCGAGTGGAGGAAAGATAAATGCGACGCTGAAGAACGCTATTGCATACAAAGGCAAGTCGAGTAGTCTGCTTAACTTTGGCTTTTCATACCCTGCCGGGGTTCCGTAATAGATTTCTCTCATCGTGTAGAAGCTGTATAGCCCCGAAATTACGAATACAAGAACAACAAGGGAGACCATTGCAAGGTTTAATCCGTAGATCTGCACCAAACCTACAAGGATGAGAAACTCGGCAAACATCCCTATTGTAATGATTCCACTAAGCGTCATGAAGCCGATAAGTGCTGCATTAGAAATCGTTGGAATGAACTCGTGCATACCCTTCATCTTGTCAAGACTTCTTAGTCCGTGAAAAGCAGTTATGATTGCACCAGCAGTCATGAAGAGGATTGCTTTTCCGAATGCATGACTCATATACTGTATCACGAGCCCCATAAGTCCGTATGTGCCGAGACAAAGGGCTATGAGCACGTAGCCCATCTGCGAAACAGTAGAATATGCCAAGAGTCTCTTGTAATCCCTCTGTCTAAAAACACTCAGTCCCGCGTATATGCTCGAAAGGATCGCGTACCCTACAATTATGTCTCTAAACTGTGCAATGAAGGAGCTGTCAATGAGATAGATTCTCAATAGGATATAGCCTGCAAGTCCGACCGTCAGCGGACTTAGCAATGCGCTCACTGGAGTTGGAGCTTCCGCATGAGCCCAAGGTAACCAGATATGCGGACCAAGCCCTGGAAGCTTCACAATCATTCCTATGAAAATCAGAATCCAAGGCAGGAAACCAATGACTCTGATTTCGTTCAGAGCAAGACTTTGATTTGAAAGGGCTATAATCAAGAAACCCGTCAGAGCTAAAACTCCAGCGATGTGTGTCCAGACAAAATAAAGAATTCCAACCCACTGCCTATTTCCGTAACCATATAGATATATAAGCATGAAAGATGCGAGCAGTGATATTTCCAGGAATATGTAGAGCAATACCAAATTCCCGCTGTAAACAAGCCAGAGCATGGAAACCGCATAGAGATTATACAGGAACCAGTATTTTCTGAACTCGCCTTCGCCGACGTCCATTTCTTCAAATCTGTGTCTCATGTAGGGCAAAGAGTACAAAGCGACCATTGCAGAGACTAAAGAGATCGTAAAGCCGAAGGCGTGGCTTATGGGATCATAAAGGAGGTAGAAATCCCCTATAGGTGCAGATACGTTGATCAAAAGATCTTCTCCTTTGTGAGCAGTTAAGAGACCATAGAGCGATGTGGTAGCTGGTATTAGGAAGGATAACGCTGATAGAATCGTTGAACTCCTTGGTTTTAGGACTGGAAGAATGAATGTACCGACAAGCGGGAAAAGGAG
>CAYSRI010000033.1:12221-12652 GCA_964433405.1 uncultured archaeon
CCGAGTCACCTCCTACTGAGACCTTATGAATTTCTATACCTTTCTTAAGCCTATCAAGAATTACTATTGCCGAAATAAGGATTAGAAGTTCTGCACTGCTAGTGAAGATTGCAATGACAAGAATTGCAAAAGCATTATCAGGTATCTTCGCGAATAGTGGAATTATTGCCAAAAAAACTCCACCAAACATAAGCTCAAGACCTATAAGCAGTCGCACGATGTCCTTAGATGAGAGAGTGATCAAAAAAGCCACTAATGTGATCAGCAAAGCTAATGCGAGCTCTATCATCGCCCCACCTCCCTCAAGATCCTTATAGTTGAAAGCATGATCAGAACCATCAGTGCGACGAGAAATAGAACTGCCATCAGATACGTGCTCAAAAATCCAATTCCATTGCCTAAAACCTCATAACTAATAGCGGACGGGAATT
>CAYSRI010000034.1:0-11692 GCA_964433405.1 uncultured archaeon
AGAACGTACTCGAATCTTCTGTCCTTCTCGTAGTGCTTAGTTGGGCAGGGAGACTTTTTCATGTACTTCTCCGCGATGAACCTCAGTGCAGAATCAAGATCTTCCGGCTCAAAATCGGGATAACTGTACTCGAAAAACCTGCTGCCAGTGCACAGGTCATCCTTAACAGAAAAGCCTGCTTCACGAAATATCTCATATACCTTTGGATAAGGGCATACGCTTCCTGTGATTAGAACCTTTGGCCTTTCCTTTTCTTTTTTCACACTTTTGATTTTCTCATCAACCAGTTCTATCGCATCACGGACATCTATCTGCTGGACTTTAATTGCTGTTTCGTAATCTGGAGATATCTCAAACAGCTGTTTTAGCTTTTCTTCTAGTTCTCTATATAATTTCAGACTCTCCACAAGTCTTTCGAAGTTCACTTCCCCTCCCCATTCCTTCAAGACTTCAACGAAATCTCTCAGTTCATGGACGTAATATTCAACATTTCCGATTTTTGTGGGAAACTCGATGTTGTAAACTCTCTTTCCGGCAAACTCAAATATGTCGGTTAGCCTCATCAGAGTGTCGCAGCACCTTGTAAAAACAAAGGCATGAAAGTCATCCTGAAGAGCGCATTCAAGCGCCCCTCTGGCCTGCGAACACGAGTAGCTCTGAATGTATGCAGAAGCTAGATTTATAGGTTTATCAGTCGCAAAAACGCGATATGGCAGAAATCCAGCAGAATGTATTAACTCCTTTGGGGTAAACGTACAGAGATATCCAACCTTCACGGGAAGAATTTATTTTGAAAAATTTAAAAAATTTTCTACTTTGCAATTGTGATCTCTATAGTGGAAACATTAACTCTCCTTCCTTCTTGGGTTTCTAGCTCTTCGGTACCAATCTTTATTCCCTTTAACTTCAGACCGGGAATGAATCTGTTTCTGACGATCTCTACCACGTCTACAGCTCTGCTTATGGCTCTACCGCGTGCTTTCACGGTAACCTCGCTTGCACCTTCATTCAGCTGAGTTATTGTCGCCAGAACGTAGTTCATCACGGGTTTTTTGCCAACAAGGATAACGTTCTCAGCCATTTGATCACCCCCTCACGGCATTCTGCTTCCAAAATTTAAATTTTGCTGGAATAAATTTTAGAGATAAACATTATTTATCTACTCGCAACTGGCAACCTTCTAAGCCAGTTTATATCGGGAAGGTATAGCTTTCTGAGATCTTTGAGACCAACCCTGAGCATTGCAAGCCTTCCAATACCAAGGCCCCAGGCCAGAACTTTTCCCTTAATCCCCAGGGGCTCTGTGACCTCCTTTCTGAAAACTCCTGCTCCTCCAAGCTCCACCCAGCCAAGCCCTTCAACATAAACTTCGGGTTCAACACTTGGCTCTGTGTATGGGAAATACCCGGGCCTGAAGCGCACATCTTCAAACCCCATCTTTGAAAAGAATGTTTTGAGCAACCCAAGGAGATGTTTAAAGCCGACATTTTCGTCGAGCACCACTCCTTCGAGCTGGTCGAATTCTGGAAGATGCGTTGCATCGATGCTTTCCCTTCTGTAAACTCTATCAATGCAGAAGGCCTTCTGCGGCGGTTCAGGGTTCATTGCGAGATATTTTATCGTAATAGCAGTTGTATGCGTCCTCAAGACGAGCTGCTGTGCCTTCTTCAAATCCCAAACTCCTTTCCATCCAGTAGAACCCGTTATCCAGCCGTTTTCATGTGTTTCCTTGACGTTTTTAACGTTCTCGTAATCGATCTCCTCGTACCTATCAAGGTAGAAAGTATCCTGCATGTCCCTAGCTGGATGATCCTGTGGCTGAAATAGAGCGTCAAAGTTCCAGAAGGATAGCTGAACGTAATTTCCCTTTATTTCTCTGAATCCCATTTCAAGGAAGATCTTTCTGCACTCTCTTATTATTCTCTCATACGGATGGCTCTTTCCACCGTAGATTTCAGCAGAGGGAATTCTTATGTCGTATTTGGCGAATTGTTTGCCTTTCCAGCCGCCTGAGATTATGAGTTCAGGGGTTAAATCTGAAATTACCTCTTTTAATTCGAAATCGGCCTTTTTGATGAATTTTACAAGAAGAGATTTTTCTTCGCGTCTTTCGATTAGCTTTCTTCTCTCAAGCAACTTAACCAGATCTTCTTCAATCTCTTCTCCTCTTTCAATTTTCTCCAAAGCTTCTCTTTCAACAATTTCAGGTTTGGATTTAAGCTTTATTTTTCCTTCTTCAAACTCTAAAACGTTTTTTCTCTTCAGCCAGCTTACTGCAATCTGAAATTCCTCTCCAAGTTTGGATTTCAGCTCATCAATCTTATTACTTTGTGAGAGAAGTTTTACAAGTCTCTCTTCAGGAAATCCCTCTTTCAGGTATCTCTTGCCCTCTTCGGTAAGATAATATCTAATCTTTTTAATTTCGGAAATCTCAACATATCCCTTTTCCTGCAAAAGGAAAACTGCTTTCATAACCGCATCTCTGTTCATCTTTGCCAGCTGTGAGAGTTCGTCTAAACTGTAAACTTTCCCAACTTCAGCGCAGCGTAAGACTTCTGCCTCGATTTTAGAAAGCATATCTGCAGTTTGCGAAAAGTTTTAAAGTATTTCTACTCAATTATTTAAGGTGATGTTATGGAGAAAATTCCTGAACTTGTTGAAAAACTTAAGGGTGGTGAAATAAAACCTTCTGAGCTTGTTGAACAATGTTTTGAAATAATAAAAAGACTGAATCCAAAAATAAATGCATTTGTTACTTTAAATCCGAATGCGGCTGAAGAAGCTAAAGAAGCAAAAGACAAACCGCTTGCTGGGCTGCCAATTGCGGTTAAGGATAATACTGACACCAAAGGTATAAGGACTACATATGGCTCAAAACTACTTGAAAACTATATTCCGACGGAGGATGCAGTTTTCGTCGAGAGATTGAAGAAGGCCGGTGCTGTTGTTATTGGAAAGACAAATATGCCAGAGTTCGGATTAATAGCATACACTGACAATGTAGTCTTTGGTCCGACTAGGAATCCATGGGATTTGACCAGAACTGTGGGCGGTTCGAGCGGAGGAAGCGCTGCTGCGGTTGCTTCGGGAATGGTACCCATTGCAACAGGAAATGATGGCGGAGGAAGCATAAGAATCCCGGCATCTTTTTGCTCTCTTTACGGACTGAAACCAACCACAGGACGAATCCCTTGGTATCCTTCCATGCCAGTATTTGTTGGAATGGTTAGCGAAGGTTTTCTGACCAATTTTGTCGAAGATACTGCTTTTATGCTAGATTTTGTAAAAGGGCCTGATATCAGGGATATAAACTCACTCCCGGATGACGGAAAAAGCTATTACAAAAGTCTTGAGGACCTCATAGATGGTGTGAGAATAGCTTTCTCACCCAACTTAGGATATGCGACTGTGGATCCTGAAGTTGAAGAAGTTGTTAGAAAAGCCGCTTTCAAGCTCGAGAAGGTCGGCGAAGTTGAGGAGGTAAAGATCAACGTACCGTGTCTGGAGACAGAGCTAACCCTCAAAGTCGTGTTAGAGTTCACATCATTCCTCTCTGACAGGATTGAGGAATGGAAAAAGGTGGCTTTTCCACCTTACTTGGGTTTCCTAGATATAGCTGAGTCTTTTACTTACAGGGAGTACATAAAGATAGAAGAGAGAAGGATGGAACTCTGGAGAGCTCTGCGCGGGATTTTCGAAAACTATGATTTCCTTATAACACCAACAACTGCCGTTAAACCATTCAAACTCGGAAAAATAAATCCAGACGAAATAGCTGGGGAACCAGCAACACCCATAGGCTGGATGCCGTTCACTTATCCGTTCAATTTCACGGGATTGCCCGCAGCGTCAATTCCTGCAGGTTTCAGCAGAGATGGTCTTCCCATAGGAATGCAGATCGTGGGGAGGAAATTCGACGATCTCGGTGTGTTGAAACTTTCAAAAGCCTATCAGGATATCAATCCATGGCAGAAGATTAGGCCAAAGCTCTAAATCGATTTACAACTGGCACGCCTCGCCATCCAGAGTATAGAGAGAAGAGTAGAAAAGTTATCTGAGCTGAAGACGCATATCGTATTCGTAGTAAGGTGCCACGATCTCGAATCCAAGCTTTTTGTAAACATGAATGGCCCTTTCATTTTTTCTCTCAGTAACAAGCGTTATCGCGTTGAAACCGGCTTCTTTGCAGAACTCTATTATCCGCTTCATCATTTCTTGGCCTAAACCGCGATTTTGGTAGTCTTGGTGAACGAAAATAGTCAAATCGACTTCGTTCCTTTCTCCCGGTACGATTACGAGGTGCCCAACTATCTTATTCTCTTTTTCAGCAATTATCGCGAACCCATTTTTGGCAAGATAATCTATCCATCCTTTTATTGCCTCTCTACTCAATGGAGGAAGACCCAAACACCTGTACTGAGGATCGTAATTGATGTACATTTCAATAAGCTTTTCCCGGTCTTTCGAGTGATCGTATTTTCGGATAAGTACTTCTTCCCCATTTTTTAGTTTTACAACTACGCTTTTAAATGCGGGTAGCTTGAGACTAGGCTCCACAATTGATGTAGCTTTGTATACTTATAATTTTTTCTAATAATATTAAATGAAATAGAACGATAAAGTTCTTCAGAAAACCGAAAAATTTAACTCTCCCCATTAAAAATTTGGCCAATGTTCAAGTGTCATCTATATAATTGGAATGACATCTGCAAGCTCTGCAAAGAACTTTCTAGAAAGATAAAGGCTAGTGGATACAGAGTAGATGTAATCGTTGCAGTTGCTCGCGGTGGTTGGGTTCCTGCAAGAATTCTCGCAGATCTTTTGGAAATCAAGGAATTATACAGCGTCAAGACTGAGCACTGGGGGATGGTTGCAACCATAACAGGAGAGGCAAAAATCACACAGCCCCTAAATGTAAGCCTTGAAGGTAAAAACGTGCTCATTGTTGATGACGTCGCCGATACCGGGGAAACGATAAAGGTCGTGAAGGAGCACGTTAAGAGTTTGCTTGCTAAAGAGATTAGAATTGCTGTTATTGACTACAAAAAAACCTCTAGGTTCATTCCTGATTATTATGCTGCAGAAATGGAAGGCTGGAAATGGATTGTTTACCCCTGGAGCTTGAAAGAAGACATTAAAGGTCTGATTGCGAACAAGGCTAAAAATATCGACGAGGCTGCTAAAATCCTCTTAGAGTATGGGCTGAAGCTGAGCTATGAAGAGCTCAGAGAAATTATCGAAGAATGAGCTGAAAAGACTTATTAGGGTTGCAAAAGGAGATGAAAAGGCAGATCTTGTTATAAAGTCTGCAGAAGTCGTTAACGTTCTCACCGAAGAGATCTATCGGGCAGATATAGCAATCTGCGGGGATAGAATTGCAGGTATTGGAAGCTACGATGGCTTATCTGTAATAGATGCAAAGGGACTTTACGCAGTTCCTGGGCTTATAGATGCACACACTCATGTTGAAATGAGCCTTCTAACTCTCTCAGAGTTCGCGAGAATTGTGGTTCCTAGAGGGAATACGTGCATTGTCGCAGATCCCCACGAAATTGCAAACGTTCTAGGGAAAAAAGGTGTTCTTTATTTTCTTGAAGAATCAAAACACGCTCCAATAAGGTTTTATTGCCTTGTTCCCTCTTGCGTTCCCTCCTCGCCTCTTGAGACTTCAGGAGGAATTATAACTGCCGAAGATGTGGAAGAGCTTCTCCAATTTGACAAAGTAATTGGACTTGCCGAGCTAATGAACTACCCGGGGGTTCTCAACTGCGATGACGAGCTAATTGAGAAGATCTGCAAGTCTAAGCTTGTTGACGGACATTGCCCCGCTCTTTCAGGAAAAGCTCTGAATGCCTATGTTTCAGCTGGAATATGCTCGGATCACGAAAGCACGAGGCTTGAAGAGGCAATGGAGAAGCTAAGACTCGGAATGAGGATCATGGTCAGAGAGGGTTCTGCAGCGAAGAATCTGCAAAAACTCAAGAAAATTCTTGAAAACAGATACGCAATGCTTGTCACCGACGGAGACAGAAGCGTCTTCGATCTTCTAACGGATGGCTATTTGGATTCCGCGCTCAGAAAAGCTCTTGCCGAGGGAGTTGATGAGTTCAGAGCACTTCAAGCAGTAACTCTGAACCCTGCAGAATACTTCGGAATCAACGCAGGCCTCATAGCTCCCGGAAGGTTTGCAGACATAGTTTTGCTGAAAGATCTGAGAAGATTTGAAGTCGAAAAGGTGATAATAGGTGGAAAGGAACCAGTTTTCAGCAAATATAGCTATCCGGAGGAAGTAAGGAGGACTATAAAGGCCAAAAAGATCTCCGAGGATGACCTGTTTCTTCCAGCAGGCCTTGCAAGGATAATAGAGATCATAGACGGTGAGATACTAACTGGAGAAAGTTTAGAGACTGTGAAAGGGATCGATACGAATAGGGACATTCTGAAAGCCGTAGTTGTTGAAAGACACAGGGGAAGTGGAAACATAGGAAAAGCATATCTTAGGGGTTTTGGGCTTAAGAAGGGTGCGATCGCGCAGAGCATAGCGCACGATGCTCACAACATCGTTTCAGTCGGGGCCAGCGATGGGGCGATATCCAGGGCGGTGAACAGGTTAATAGATCTTGGCGGGGGGATCGTGGTTTACGACGGAGATTATTACGAGCTTCCCCTCAGGATTGCAGGAATAATGAGCGATGAGAGTGCGGAAGCTGTGGCAGAAAAGCTTAAAATTGTCGAGAGAAAGCTAAGGGACTTGGGCTGCAGGCTGAGATCGCCAATCATCACACTCTCATTTATCGCATTACCTGTGATCCCAAAGCTGAAATTGACAGATCTCGGACTAATCGACGTTGAGAAATTCGAAGTTGTTGAGCCGGTTGAATAGTTTGATGTAGCTTTTAGTAACAAATTTCAGCAGGATAGAATTAACAAACGTGACCTACTAGCTCACGCAAGGGCCCTCTCGTTACATCGAGAGGTTATCTCTACGAGCATTCGGCTTGCAGCCCGCCCATCTTCCTTGCTGTATCCCTCACTTTCGGAGGGGGACCTAGCAGCAACGGTAAGTTAAATATTTAGTTTTGGGTCAACTATTGGCAAATATGTTTGCCAGCGGAGTGTGTAACTATAAAACAGCTTTCTTCTCGATTATTACATCCAAATCCACATCAAACTTTTCCAATCTTTCATCAAGAGTATCCTTCTCAACCTTAAAGAAAATTCCCAGCGGTATTCTTTCCCTTTCCTTCATTTTCTGCAAAAGAATCTCTTCGTTCGGAATTGAATCTAGATAATAGACTCTCTCCTCAAACCATTCTTTGGTCATTAGCTCATTGTAAGTTACGCAGGGCTGCAAAATGTCTACCATCGCAGAACCTTTGTGCTTAATCGCTTCTACCATAATTTTTCTTAACTCCTTCACATGATAGGCGTAGGCCCTTGCGATGAATGTGTAGCCTGAGGCAAATGCTAAAAGCAAGGGATTTACTGCATCATGAGTGTTCCTGTATTTCATTGCTCTCAGCTTAACACCCATGGGCAAAGTAGGTCCCGCCTGACCTTTCGTTAGTCCGTAAACAGAGTTATCGTGTATAAATACCTTGAGATCGATGTTCCTTCTCCCCAAGGCAACAAAATGTCCCGCGCCTATGCCGAGAACGTCACCATCCCCTGCTGCGACAATCACTGTAAGTTCTGGATTCGAGAGCTTGATACCAGAAGCCACAGGAATTGCCCTGCCATGGAGCGTGTGCACATTGCTCCCGCGAATGTAGTAGACTATTCTCGAAGAGCAGCCAATTCCACCAACCACCACAAGTTTTTTGGGATCTATTTTTAGCTCCGATACAGCTTCGCGAAGTGCTTTCAGAATTCCGTAATTTCCACAACCGGGACACCACTGGATCCATGCATCTGTTTTGTATTCAAGCTCCCCCACTCATTATCACCTCTTCTCTGCCTTTCAAAGCCTCATCAATGGCCATCAGAACTTCATCAACGTAAATTGGTCTTGCATTCAGCTTTTTCGCAACCGCATCAACTCTACAGCAGCTTTTGAGCAGGAAAGAGAGTTGACCTGCATTCGATTCAATGCACAGCACCCTTCCACTTATCTCATTTGAAATTTCTGGAAATGGCCTTAGGATTCTCAGCTGCAGGAATTTGACAGCATGTTTTGATCTTTCAATAGCCTCAAGTATGGCATTTTTCGTCGAACCGAACGAGACGATGGTTATATCTGCATCCTTAGCTCCGTAAACAGAATAGCTTTGCCGTGAGACTCTTTCAGCCACTTTTTTGAACTTCCTTATACGCTTTAGCATCATCTTTTCCCTCATCTCCGGATCTTCGGTTGCAAATCCGTATTCATCGTGCTCCAGGCTGCTAACAATCATTGTTGCCATGCCTACAGGTAAGAAGGGACTGATCCCGTCTTCTGTCAGCTTATATCTCAGATAGTTTTCCGATAAACCTTTGAATTCTCTTTTAGGGAGTGAGAATTCAAATTTGCCTCTTTCAACTGCTGTGAAAGATGAGGCAATGTATTTGTCCAGCAAATGGATCACTGGTATTTGGAATTCCTCTGCAAGCTTGAAAGATAGCGGAACATCTTCGATCGCTTCTTCATGGTCTCCAGAAGCGATAACTATCTTGAATGTATCTCCGTGTCCTGAGAAGATTGCATGCAGCAGATCTTCCTGTCCCGTTCTCGTAGCAATCCCCGTGCTTGGCGAAGCTCGCATCCAGAGCGTTATAACGATTGGAATCTCTGCTTGAACGGCAAAGCTGATCATTTCATTCATGAGGCTGAATCCCGGCCCGCTTGTTGAAACCGTTGCTCTTAATCCAGCAATGCTTGCCCCCAGAGCCATTCCTATAGCCGAAATTTCGTCTTCAGTCTGAACCGTTATTATTTTACCCCTGTTCTCCTCTATAAAAAGCGTTTCATCCGTTGCAGGAGTTATTGGATAGAAGCTAAGAAATTCAATCTCCGAGCGAAGCTTTGCAATCGCTACTGCTTCATTTCCGCTGAGAACGATTTTTTCTTTTCTTTCTCCAAATGGTATTTCCTCTCTCTTCTCTCCTTTTACTTCTTCGATGGCAATTTCCATAGCTTTTATGCTAACTTCAGGATCTGGAAACTGTTTTTCGATCGCTTTTCTTATCGTAAATTCGTCCAAACCGAGCAGATAAAGCCCCGCCGAAGTACCCAAAACATTTAATGCTCTGGAAACGGAGCTTAACGGCTTTTTGATGGATTCTGATAAACTTTTTAGCAATTCAGCCATTGGTAGTGCAATCAATTTGAGTTCTAGTTTTTCCAGAATTTGTTTTAAAGGAATATCGCCGTGAGAAAGCTCAATTCTCCTCTTAAGCGCTTTACTCATAGAAGGAATCTGTGAAGCCCTCGTCTCCAAACTGTTCTGGTTGATGATAAGATTCCCACCATCCTTTAGATTCTTGAAATGTGTAAAAGCACTCTCAGCATCGAGGGCGATCAAAGCGTCCAATGGCATTCGCAGTGCTTTTCCACCGACTCTAATGTGATAGTAGCTGTGTGCGCCTACGATATTGCTATGATATTCCCTAGTGCCGAATACATCATGCCCCTTTATTGCAAAAGCCCTTACCGCTATCTGCCCGGCAGATTCTACTCCTCCGCCCTGAAAGCCGCCGATTACAAAGCTAAGGTCAACCCTCATAGATTTCTTCTCTGTACTCTCTGTCCATGAAAACGCTTTTGAACACTCTGTGATTGTAGACTAAATGATCTTGGAGCTCTTCGCGACTAATGAAAATCCTGCAGTTTTCACACCATAGAAATTCCTCTTCAAATCTCAGCTCCGTGAAGAGCTCACATAAGTATTCACTGTGACTGATATCTCCTTTTCTGCAGCAGTAACCCACGAAAGCGTAGTGAATATGGGGGGACCAGTTGTTGCATTTCGAACATTGTTTTTCTTGCATGAAATAAATCTCCATTCATCCTTAAAAAGCATTACGTCACTCATTCTGAGAATTGCGTCACGGTACCTTTCTTTCTGGCTCTGTCTGAAGCCCACATGAGTAATAGAAACAGCAGAATTAGGAATAGAAAACTTAAGGAGTAGCCGATCAAAGCAGGATTATTTGTAGTTGGTGAGAAACCGTAGAAGCTTCTGTAAAACTCCAAAAAATGCGTGAGCGGAATTGCATATGCCAGTTCCCTGACCCCCGAGGGCAGCAAGGTTACCGGGTAATATATTCCGCATAGAAGCATAAAAATCGCAGTAAGAGTCCAAGCTGCAACTTCTGCTCTATAACCGAAGATTAGAAGTAGCGAGCAGGTTAGCGTGCCGATTATCATTGCACTTAGGAAGATTCCAAGGAGAAAGAAAATCATGCTAAGCGGATCGATCAGCAAGTTAAGCCCGAATAGATATTTTCCCGATACAACTAGGATTAGAAATGCAACCATGCCTCTGAAAGACCCGAATAGCCATGCACCGAATATCATGTTGAATATTGAAATTGGGGTCACGAATGTGTAGCGCAAGCTCTTGCTCCACATGTCAAACAGAAGAACGTAGGCCACATCAAGTTGTGAAACTTGAAGAACGCTTAAAGTTACCGCTCCGATGAGAATGAATGCCAAATAATTTTCTTCAAGGCTTAAATAAGCACCCATCAATCCCACAGATATCAAGCCGATTATAGGCCAGAATAGAGTCTCAAATAGTGTGAAAAAGTTTCTCTTCGTTATAATGTAATTCCTGTAGGTGAATCCAAGGGTTTTGTAGATCTCACTTCGCAAGTTCGTTGAAGACATCCTCAAGATCAACCTCCTTTACAGATATATTTTTAATTCTCCCGAACTTTGAAACTTCCTTTGCTATATCCCAAAGCCTGGCTTCGGCTGAGTCAACATAGAACGAGAACTGACTACCATCTCTCTCGACTGCAAAGACACCTTCAGGCCTTAATTCGGGTAAATCTCCATCGATCTCAATGGTTATCTTGTCTCTCATCTTCAGCATTCTCTTTAGCTCCTCCTTGGTCCCCTCGGCCACGATTTTTCCCCTATTTATAAATGCAATTCGATCGCAAAGCATTTCAGCCTCTGACATATAATGGGTCGTAAGAACGATGGTTATTCCCAGATCTTTCTGCAACGATCGAATTTTCTCCCTTAGTCTCCTAGCAACAGGCGGGTCAAGACCCTTTGTTGGCTCATCCAAGAAAACGAGTTCTGGATTGTTTACAAAGGCTCTTGCAAGGATTAACTTCTGCTTACTACCCGTCGAAAGTCTGTTGAACTCCACATTGCGGAAATCTTCCAGCTCAAACTCCTTTATAAGCTCTTCTACGGATTTTTTATCGTTGATTCCGTAAAGAAGTGAATAATACCTTAAGTTTTCATAGACCGTAAGGCTCCAAATAAGATTTGGATTTCCACTCGCAATGTTTATTCTTTTTCTTATTTCTTTGAAATCCCTGATAGTGTCGTAACCGAGAACTTCAATTCTACCTTTTGTCTGTCTGAGCAGAGTAGCCATCAGGGAGATTAGGGTTGTTTTTCCTGCTCCATTTGGGCCTAAGATACCGTAAATCTTATTTTTTGGGATTTTTAGATTTATCTCTCTAAGGGCGATTTTTTCAGAAAACAATGATCGGTAGATCATCCATACGTCTTCGCAGATGATTGAATGCATGA
>CAYSRI010000034.1:11702-12466 GCA_964433405.1 uncultured archaeon
GAAGTTTTGCAGAGGGGTTAAAATTTTTTACAAGATGCTCGACTCTAACTTCGGTTCTAGGTTTAGGAGTTTAACCGATTTTTAAATCTTTAAAATTGAATAATTCTAGATTAAGCAATGTCTCTAGAAGTGTCGATCTGAACGCCATCTTCGACAACGTATCTGAAGTACTCGCTAATAGGCTTCCTTCCCCTTATCTTTGGAAGTGCGAATTTTGAAATTATTCTCTCTCCGATTCTTTCAGATTCTACATTTATCACGACATCAGAGAGGTCAAGAACTTTAAAGACGATATTAAGGGGATGGACGTTTTTTATTAAGTAGATGTATACTGTATTTTCAAATTCCTTTGATTTTGAATACAGCTTGTTTAGTAACCATTCTTTTAACCCCCACTCAACGTCTAAATTTAAGAAGAAAGAGATGGAGTCAACTACTATCGTTCTATCTTTCTCGACCTTTTCAAGATGTTCGGAAAGGAAATCGAATATTTCTTTGTTTCTGTACCTATCTTCAACCACAAACTGACCGTATTCATTAAGGTAATACTGTGTGAAAACGTCAATGAAAAGAACATTTTTAGGGTCAAGTCTCATCAGTTGCATATCTCTTAGGATGAACTTTGCGGGTCTATTTGTGGTTATGTATACACTTTTGTTTGCTGTAGCAAACTGATAAAGAAAAGCTTCAGGCATCGCAATAGGATCTGCATAAATACATACAAAGCTACCAGAAAAGCTCAACCTATCATGCTTCTCATTCCG
>CAYSRI010000035.1:0-4369 GCA_964433405.1 uncultured archaeon
AGTGAGCAGACCAAAATATCTCTTTAGCCCATATTTACTTGCAACTCTCTTAAGATACTCCTTGGGATCCATTTTGTAAAACTCAGAGCTGACGGTGTGATTGAATGCGCTTTCGACCCTTTTCCAGCCTCCGAGAATCCCTGTGCTAACTCCTGAGAAGTCTCCGTTGACTACCAACGTGTCATTATCTATAAAGTAGCTTTCGTAGGGCATCTAGAACCTCCTCCTCACTTTTAACTACAATAGACTTTTTGAGAATCTCTGAATACAGCTTACTTGCTTCCTCACCTACAAAGTTTCTCTCTTTGAATTCCGTTTTATCAACGACTATAAGTTTTCCATTTTCGCTTGCAAATTTTGCACAGAGCAGATTTTTGAAATTTCCTCTGCCTATGCTCAGATTTGTTAGCACAACAGCATCGGCTTGTTTTATAATTTCTATATTCCTCTGGTAGGCTTCATCGCTTATCTGTGAGAATGGCGGAGCATCGACTATCTCGCCTCCAATCTCTGAAACAGTCTCCCAGTCTGAATCCAGAGCATTGAGCACACCTGCGGAAATTGAATATCCCTGAGAATTCAGAAGATGTATCAGATCCCTTCCGCTCCCTCCCCCGCATATCAAGTGCACTTTTCTACCTCTTTTGCTCCCCCTAATTTTTGGAATCACGTATATTTGTCCCTGCTTCCTTACCGTTACTTCGACGCCAAAAATCTCTTTTATACTATCCTCGGTTATTACTTCTTTTGGGGCTCCTGTGTACAGTATCTTCCCATCCTTGATCATGAAAATGCGGTTCGCAAACGAGAGGGCAAGGTTAATGTCATGCAGCGCTACGATCGCTATTCTTTCTCTTGAAAGCTCCTTTACAATACTCATAATCTCAAGCTGGGATGAAATGTCTAGATGAGCAGTAGGTTCGTCAAGCAGGAGGACTTTGGGTTCCTGAGCAAATAGTCTTGCTAAAAGAACCTTTTGCTTCTCTCCACCGCTAAGTTCGGAAAATCTTCTATTTGCCAAATTTTCGATTCCAACTTCTTTCATCGACTTCAGCGCTACTTCGTAATCCCTCTCTTTTGGAATTTTTATCCTGCCTAAATAGGGAGTTCTTCCTAGAAGCACAACTTCAATCGCTTTTAAGTTCGTTTCTGCGCTTTCTTGCGGAAGATAACCCATTTCATGTTGTTTACCGTCGAAGAAAACAACACCTTTAAGCGGTTTTATCATTCCAAAAATAGTTCTCAGAAGGGTAGATTTTCCACTTCCGTTTGGACCTAGCAATGCGATAAAGTCACCTTTTTTTGCCTCTATTGTGACATTCTTCAGGATCTCCGAACTTCCAAGCTTTACGGTAATACCTTCCACTTTAAGATTCATAGACTTTTCCTCACCAGAAGGTATAGGAAAAATGGTCCTCCAAGCATCGCTGTGATCGCTCCAACGGGTATCTCACCTGTTGTAGATACCCTAGCGATTATATCTACAACTGGCATGAAAGCAGTGGCAAGCAGAATTGTCGCAGGCAAAAGTTTTCTGTGGTCCTCTCCTATGGCTATCCTGACAGTGTGGGGAATTATTATTCCGACGAACCCGATTACCCCACTCACGGCCACAGCACTAGCGGTTAAGAGGGATGTGAAAATTATTAGCTCCGCTCTGTATCTTTCGACGTTAATACCAACAGCTCTGGCGTGCTCGTCTCCCAATAGAAGTGCATTTAGATTCCAGGAGGTTGCAAGAAGAAAAGAAAGCCCAATTATGAGTAAGGGGATGTAAAAGTAGATTTCTTCCCATTGCGGATTCGAGAAACTTCCCATGAGCCAAAATATGACCTGATGCAGGCTTTGTGAATGCAAATAAATGAGAAGCGAATTTATACCTGAAAGAAAGGATGCAATTGCAATTCCAGCTAGCAGAATTGCATAACTCTGGTCTTTGAACTTCCTGGTATTCCCTATAAAAAAGACTAGATATGCAGTAAGAATTGCGGAGAGGAATGCGAGTAAAAGTCTGCCGAAGATATTAAGTCCGAGTACTATGGATATTATAGCACCGAAGCTAGCACCGCTAGCAATTCCTAGCACGTATGGTTCTGCAAGCGGATTTCTAAAAAGAGCCTGTAGAGAGCATCCTGACGCTGAAAGCGAAGCGCCAACCATCATTGCGATCAAAACCCTCGGCAACCTGTAGTCTACTATAATTGTTCTCGCAGTTTCGTCCGCTTCACCCAGAATTAACTTCCATAGCTCTTCAAAGCCATAGGAAGAGCTACCAGTGGATAACGAAAGCAGAAATACCAAGACATTGAGGATGATCAGGAGAAGGATTTTCACAGTTCAAGTTAGCTGAATGTATAATAAAGGTTTCTTTACAAGAATACCTGGTAATAGAGCTCAAGCTTTGTCTTAGATGAATCGCCAAAAGGTTTGAAGTGCAGTTTTAAACCGCCACGCTGCGAAATTGTGAACATAAACGACCTCCTTAGTCCAAATTCATCTAACTGCTCGCCTTCAAGGCTGAAAGAGCTGGAAGGCGGGTGGTTAGAGTTGATCCATTTAACACATCCGAGAAATGTGATAGATGCCTCCTTAAACATACTTGATGTAAGGCTGCGAGCTACGAATGCCCGTGGAGGGAGAAAATCTACCTCTCGTAATTCTTTGTCGGAATGTGCTCGAGGGTCAAGTTCTTTCAATGAGACGAGAGGCTCCTTGCGTGAGCGAGGGGTAGTTCACCTAGATAATCACATGGAGTTAGC
Source organism: uncultured archaeon (assembly GCA_964433405.1). Lineage (GTDB taxonomy): Archaea > Halobacteriota > Archaeoglobi > Archaeoglobales > Archaeoglobaceae > WYZ-LMO2. The sequence continues at coordinate 2,760 of CAYSRI010000035.1, forward strand.
CTTGGAGAGTCTGAACCCCCCCTGCCCTAAAGGGCAAGGCTTTCAGTTGTAAATTCAAAGCTTGTTTATTTAGATAAGTCAATTTTTAGAAATTTTTAGGGTAGCAAGCTCTTTTGGTTCATACTTTCTTTTCCATTCCTCTAGCGGGACTCCGAATTCTCTCTGGATTCTGTCACGGTAAATCTCTGAAAGAACGTTGTAGGTGCAGAAGGGGATTATTCTACCGTCTGGAGAACCGTAATGTATTAAGCATTTCTCCACCCGGGCCAGATCGTAGTTATATAGGTCTTGGAAGTGCATCATTGTAAGCAAAATCGATCTTTTGTGCCATTCATATAAAGCAAAGTAGCTATGTTCCACCAGCACCTTGTAGAGCAGCTTTGAGACGTCAAAACTCTTTGGAGCCTTTGAAAGGTCAAAAAACTTTCTGAGCTCCAGAAAACTCTTAAACAGCCTTAATTTCTTGAATCTGCTATTCTTGATAACTTCGGCTCTTTCAGCCATGTATTCAAGTAACCCTTCTGCATCAACGAACCTTGTTATCGGTATGAGCTTATCACCTTCTGTGAAAACAGTCGTAACAGCCCCGCATGCGAAATGGCATGTGAAAGTGTATTGTGGAACCCCTGTTATAGCTTCCACAAACTGTGTTATTGAGAGAGAGCTTGGCATCGGATAAAAATCCTCTCGCGAAATCTCTCCATTGGTTTGCTCCTCTATTGCTTTTATGCATCCCGGTATGGTTATTCTATACTTTTTTAGATCTTTTTTCGACATTTTTCCGATGAAGCTTACAGGCTGAACGCTCAAGGAGCGGACTATGTCTATATTTCTTGCGGCGAATCTCACCATGTCCCCGAGCTGGTGATCGTTAACGCTTCTTATTATAGTCGGTACGAGAACTAGGTCTAGTTGAGCTTTTCTGCAGTTCTCAAGAATTTTTGGTATTTCTCTGTAATTTTTTGGGTTTGTTCTCTCATCCAATCCGTCGAAAGAAAGGTAAACGGCATCAACTCCCGCTTTTTTTACCTCTTCCGCAAATTCTGGGTCTTTTGCAAGTCTTATTCCGTTTGTGTTCAGTTGGAGATGCTTTATCCCTTCGCTTTTAACTGCTTTAATGATATCTATCAGGTCATCCCTTAGAGCTGGCTCTCCTCCGGTCAGTTGCACCCCATTGCATCCGATAGGCTTCAGATTCTTTGCTGTTCTGACCATGTTTCTTATCTGCTCTATAGATGGTTCAAAAACGTATCCGGAACGCTCCGCGTAGAAGAAGCAGTACCAGCACGCAAAGTCGCACCTGTTGGTGACGACTATGTTCAGCAGAGCAGGATGATTTTTGTGATTGCTGCATATCCCACAACTGAAAGGGCATTCTTTGAACTCAGTTAACGGTTCGACTTTTTTGCCCTCAGCAGCAAACTTCATTGCTTTTTTAAACATTTCAGCATCTTCCCAGTATACATCTGAGAATTCCCCATGGTCGGGGCAGATTTTTTTGATCATGACTTGGTTATCTTCCTCGAAAACTTCCGCTTCAATGATCTTCAGGCATTCCGGACAGAGCGATCTTGTTTTGTAAATCAGATTAATCATCTCCCTTAAGCTAA
>CAYSRI010000035.1:4389-4877 GCA_964433405.1 uncultured archaeon
CAACCAGGTTGCCAGAGCAGAGAAGGCAGGTTTTAGAAGAATTTATAGCTATATTTGTAGTTCACATCAAAGGAAGCCCGTTTGCCCGCTTCTGGTTCAACTTTCTAATTTAACCTACAGTTGCTGCTAAGTCCCTTTCCTAAAGGAACCGAAGGGGGGGACAGGGGAAGATTGACGGGATTAAAACTTCATATTGTTTCAATGAATTGCAAGGTGAAAGTGAGGCTGATCAGCAACAAATTCAGCATATTCTGGCCACCAACTATATCAAAATCTTTTGAGATCCAATGAAATTTGTTCACATCGACCAAAATATATCTTTTCCCTGCTTCAATGTTTATCTTCAGTCCTTTCCGTCTCTAGAGTTCTACGGATTCGGATAGGATGTCACTTTCAAGCATTTTTTCAAAAAAATTTTTGTCTTTAAGAGCGGCTCTGGCTGCTGAAACCATCTTAGCCCCGGCTCTTATAATTCTTTCTCCGGATTT
>CAYSRI010000035.1:4887-11214 GCA_964433405.1 uncultured archaeon
AACCGTGTTTTGAGATTCTCTTAATCAGATAAAGATCGCATTCCCCATTCGGAATCATAGCATCGATGTGTATAACTGAGCAACCTTTTTCGAAAAGCTTAATGCAAAGCTTTTCGTAGTCAGTACTGTAACCCCCACGAAGCTTAACCGCAGTTGTTGCAATTTTAGAAACCCTTTCAACTATTTCGTACAGTACTTCGGGATTAAATAGAAGCCATTCTCCGCACTTGGCTTGCACAAATTCGGGCTGTCTGCAGTGTGCGTTTATTTCAATAATGCCACCATAGGACTCAATGAGTTCTGCAGCTTCAATATAACCTTCTATGGTTGAAGAGCGCACATTAACAGCAAAATTCTTTTTTACCTTTTTCAATTCATTTTCAATTCCTGCTAGCGGATTTTCGAATACAAATTCCTTTCTTCCTCGAGCAACTGCCGCTTTAGCAGCTTCCATGGCACCTTTATCTGCGTTGAATCCCCCAAGAATTACAAGAGATGCTTTCTGCCTGTTACAGAATTCTGCATCATTTATTCCGGCCATCGCAGAAAGAACAAGCCGATTATCAAATTTCATACTCTTTTAGTTCACCGTCGAAGACTCTTGTAGCCGATCCAGTCATGAAGGCGGTCTCGCCTATCTCTATTTTTAGGATTCCCCCTTTCGTTACCACTTCAGCCTTATCCGCCATTCCGAGCCTTTTTGCCACCGCGACAACTGCAACACTACCGGTCCCACAACTGAGGGTCTCATTTTCCACTCCCCGCTCGTAAGTTCTGACGTAAAATCTGCTACCGTCGTATTTTGCGAAGTTCACATTTGTGCCTTCTGGAAAAACGTCAAGAAACCTTATCCTTTTTCCCAGGTTTACAACATCAAGATCCAAGCTTTCAACAAAAATTACGACGTGTGGAACCCCAGTATTTACGGCATATAGCTTTAAATTTTTTCCATTGACATTGAAATTGTAACCCCAAATTTCCCTTGTCGCTGGAATCTTTGCGGCGTCGAATTCAGGCTTACCCATGTCCACTTTTACCCACCATTTTCCGTCGAAGTAGACTTCTAGCTCTTTTATTCCAGCAAGCGTTTCAGCTTTAAGCCTATTTCTAGCATAACCCTCCTCGACCACGTATCTTGAAAAACACCTTATTCCATTACCGCACATTTTAGCCTCGCTTCCATCTGGATTGAAAAATCTGAATTTTGCATCTGCAATTTCGGATGGCTGCACGAAGATAACACCATCCGCTCCAACCGCGAAGTTTCTATTGCAGAGCCACTTGGCGAATCCTGACTTCCTCTCTTCAGGAACCAAAATTTTATAGAACTCATCTATGAGCACAAAGTCGTTACCATTCCCGTGCATCTTCGAGAACTTCATAGCCTGCTCTTTTTCCTCCTTATTAAGAGCAAATAGTTAACGGCATTTATCACAGCATCGAATGACGCCATTACAATGTCCTGTGCGGCTCCCCTTGAGGTGAATATGTTGCCTTGGTCGTCCTCAACTGTGACGTAAACCTCTGCTATCGCATCGCTACCGCCGCTAATAGCATCAAGCTTGAATTCCCTAATGTGCATCCCTCCTCCAACTAGTTGCATCACAGCCTTTAGAGAGGCATCCACTGGACCAACACCAATCGCGGATGCAACTTTTCTCTCTCCAAGCACCTCTGCGTTTATGACTGCAGTCGGAGTTATTTTGTTTCCAGTTATAACCGTTATTTCATCAACGGTTATTACTTTCTCCTCCCTCTTTAGTTCTCCGAGTACTATTTCTGTTATAGTATATAAGTCCCTATCAGTGACTTTCTTTCCTTTATCTCCCATTTCCTTGACTTTTTCAAAGATTTTGTTCAGAGTTTCATCATCAACCGAATATCCGGCCTCTTCGAGGATCTTCTTTATCTGGTGTCTTCCGGCGTGTTTTCCTATCACGATCCTTCTACGGTGACCGACCATTTCGGGTTTCAGTACACCAGGTTCGAATGTTGAAGCCTCCTTAATAACTCCATGCGCATGGATTCCGCTTTCGTGGCTGAAGGCATTCTCCCCGATTATGGGTGTGTTTGGCGGCATTTTGACGCCTGTAAGTCTTTCAACGAGCTTTGAAGTATCGAAGAGCAGTTCAGTTTTTATATTCGTCTTAATACCTTCCAGCGAGTGCAGAATCATAACAACCTGCTCAAGACTGGCATTCCCGGCTCTCTCGCCTATTCCGTTAACAGTAACCTGCACCTCGTCAGCCCCTGCCAACACAGCTGCATAGCTGTTTGCAACGGCCAGCCCAAAATCATTGTGGCAGTGGACATCTAGCATTACTTTTAGGTCTTCTCTCAGCTTTTTTACAAGTTCGTGGAATTTGAATGGAGTAGCAACGCCAACGGTGTCTGGAATGTTTATTATATCTACCTTTGCCTCCTCTACTGCTTTGTAAATTCTCCTGAGGTATTCGAGCTCGGTTCTGGTTGCATCCATTGCCGAAAACATGCATTTTAGCCCATGTGATTTCACGTATTCTACGCATTCCACGGATTTATCTATGATCTCCTCTCTGCTGATCTTTATCGTGTGTTCCACTTGAATTTTCGATGTGGGTGTGAAAACGTGGACCATGTCGACGCCAGCATTTATTGCCGAGTCAATGTCTTCCTTAACTATTCTTGCAAGTCCGCATATTTCCGAATTTAAACCAAGAGACGATATTTCCTTAACTGCATCGAATTCACCTTTGGAAATTGCAGGAAAGCCAGCTTCTATAACGTCAACCCCAAGTCTGTCAAGAGCTTTCGCAATTTGAACCTTGTAAACAGGAGGGAGGGATACCCCTGGCATCTGTTCTCCATCCCTAAGAGTAGTATCGAATATCCTTATTGTTCTCATCGAAAATCCTTTGCCAACTGATCTAAATTGTTTTCGGTAAATATATGACTTAAAATTCACAGCACTCGGCGAGGTAGCTTATTCAATTAACATTGATTATACAGTTTTTCTGGTAGAATACAAAGAAAGTACGTATAATAAAGCGAAAGTTTGGCGAATTCTGTATTTTATTGCCTCTTTTTTAAGAAAAATTTAAAAAGCTTTTCGATTGACGAGCGCTGAATGTTCAAAAAGATCCTGGTCGCAAATAGAGGAGAGATAGCAATCCGAATAATGAGGACCTGCAGAGAGCTTGGTATAAAGAGCGTAGCTATCTACAGCTCTGCAGACGAGAATGCTCTGCATCGCTATTACGCCGACGAGGCATATTATGTAGGAAAGGCGGATCCAAAGGACAGCTATCTGAACATAGAACGGATAGTGGAAATTGCAAAGAGGAGCGGAGCAGAAGCGATTCACCCTGGCTACGGTTTTATATCTGAAAATCCTCTGTTTGCGAAAAGATGCGAAGAGGAGGGAATAGTTTTCATCGGTCCCCCGCCGAAAGTTCTAGAAATATCTGGTTCCAAGGTTGAAGCCAGAAAGAGGATGAAGAGTGCCAGGGTACCAATAGTTCCGGGCTCTCCAGCTATCAGTAGCTTGGATAGAGCGTTTAAATGGGCCGAAAAGATTGGATATCCCGTGGCCGTTAAGGCTTCGGGCGGCGGGGGAGGAATAGGAATAACTGTTGCACGGAATGAGGGGGAACTGGAATCTGCCTTTACGAAGTCGAAGGCCTTTGGTGAAAAATACTTCAAAGATCCGACCGTCTATATAGAGAAATGGCTCGTCAGACCCAGACATATCGAAGTCCAGATTCTTGGGGATGACTCAAATGTCGTTCAACTGGGAGAAAGAGAGTGCAGCATACAGAGAAGAAATCAAAAGCTCATAGAGGAGACACCTTCACCTGCTTTAAACGAAGAGCTGAGAGAGAAGATCGGCAAATACGCCATAAAGGGTGCGAAAAGCATAGGTTACAAAAACGCGGGAACTTTCGAATTTTTATATGCGGATGGAAATTTCTACTTCCTCGAAATAAACGCAAGATTGCAGGTGGAACACACAATAACAGAGATCGTTACAGGCGTTGATATAGTAAGGGAGCAGATAAGGATTGCGTATGGTGAGGGGATTGGATTTGAGCAAGAAGAAGTTGAGCGAAGAGGGCATGCAATGGAGCTGAGAATTTACGCTGAAGATCCAATAAGTTTCCTCCCGTCTGGTGGGAGAATAGAATTTTACAGAAGTCCGGGGGGTTATGGGGTCAGATTGGACAGTGCAGTTAGCATTGGAAGTGCCATTCCAGAGGACTACGATCCGATGATATCTAAGCTAACCGTTTTCGGCAGAACTAGAGCTGAAACGATTGCACGCGGGAAGAGATCCCTGATGGAGTATATTATACTGGGCGTAACCACAAACATACCTCTTCACCTTGCAGTCCTCTCAGACGAGGAGTTCGAGAAGGGAAACATCCATACAAAGTTCCTTGAGGAAAGGAAAATACATGAAAAAGTACCCTACTATATTGAAAGGTATCTAGAAGCTCAGGCCAAGCTCAGCAGGATATTCATGGACTATGAGTCGGAAAAAATAAAAGAACAGCTTAAAAAATCCTATAGGACGGTAGCAGTTAGCAATGGGGAAATTGAGGAGAGACTCTGGAAGATCTATACGTCACTCGGACATTAGAAATTCCTTCTCCCTTCCCAATTTTCTTATCGTCTCCATCTGTTTTAGGGCAAGCTCCCTTGCCTTTGCGATTTCCGTTCTTTCCAGAATCTTTCCTCCTTCCATAACCTTTCTTAACAGAGGCTCTTTATCTGCAGGAGCGGGGTCTTTGAAAAGTCTAATTTCATCCTCCAGCTTGCTCCAGTCTCTGTAAACCTGTTTCATCCCGCTCCTCTTTCCCCTTTTAGCACAGAAAATCCCCTCTTTTTCGACTATATCCATGGCGAAATCTATTGGTTTCGCTGCGCTAATAGCTGTTCCAACACCGAAAGCGTCAGCCAAGTCTCTTAATGCAATAATGTCTGAGAGCTTCAGACCACCGCTTAGAAAGATCTTCACATCATTTCTTCCACGAATGTCCAACTCCCATCTAACCTCTTCCACAATCTTCCTGAAGTTGCCCTTTCTCGAAGAAGGTGTGTCGAGCCGAACAGCATCTACTCTTCGAACCTTCTCGACAGCAATGATAGTTTCGGTTTTTTCATCGAAGTATGTGTCTACAAGGAGTGTTCTCGGTATCTTTTTGTCCACAACTTCGTCGAATGCGTTCCATGCAGATACTTGATCTCCAAAGCATATGATTAGAGCGTGCGGCATCGTTCCAATGCTTTCGATCCCGAAATATTTCTCGGCAATGAAGTTGCTCACTCCGTCGACGCCGCCGATGAGCGCGGATCTCTCAATCATCGCGGAAATTGCAGGATGAGCTCTTCGGGTTCCAAATGACAGTATTTTTTTATCTCCTGCAGCCAGCTTGAACTTGAATGCCTGTGTAGCTATACCACTCGCGTGGCATAGGAATCCTAATAGGGCGGTTTCAAATCTTGCGAAATCTAAGTAATTTCCCGATACAGTCAAAACAGGCTCGTGTGGGAAGAAAAGGCTACCCTCAGGCATTGCATAAACGTCAACGTGAATACCTTCAAGCAAGTTGAGGACATCGTTTAATCCAGCGAAAATACCCCAATCTGAAGTTGTTACCTCCATCACTACCTTTGGATTTAGATTCTTGGCTTTTAGGACCTTTTCAGTCCATATAAAGTACTTATCCGTCACTAAACCGGATTTTATGTCATTTTCACTCGCTATTACGAATTTCATATGGCATCACACTCGCAGGGCTTTTTTCCACAGCGTTTGCAGATATGGGGATACTTCTTAAGACTTTCCTTCTCAACGTCAATACCGTATAGATTAGCAAGACTGACGAGCCATGCAAAAACGTCTGCTATCTCTTCACCCACGTTTTCTCCTTTTCTTACAGCTTCTGCGAGCTCCCCAACTTCTTCAACAATCCAGAGCATCGTCTTTTCAATCCCCCTCTCTTTATCTCGATGCAGGTAGATTTCACCGATCATCCGCTGGAACTCGCTTATTTCCATCTTACCTTCACCCCTCTTGAAGCTAGGTATTCCTTAACTTGTGGTATTGTTAATTCTCTGAAGTGGAATATGCCGGCAGCCAAACAGGCATCAGCTTTTCCTTTAACAAAACCTTCATAGAAATGTTCAAGTTTTCCAGCTCCACCTGAGGCTATTACAGGTATGCTCAACTCTTCACTCATAGCCCTCGTGATCGGAATGTCGTAACCGTCCTTGGTGCCGTCTCTATCCATTGAGGTTAATAGTATCTCTCCGGCTCCAAGTTCCTCAACCTTTTTAGCCCAATAA
>CAYSRI010000035.1:11233-12207 GCA_964433405.1 uncultured archaeon
TGCATCTATCCCGGTTGCCTTTCTGCCTCCGTAAATGTAAACCTCATACCAAGCCTTACTGCCGTCTTCGAGTTCGAGAATGTATTTCCCCTTGCTAAGATCAAAGTTCCTTTTGCAGTCTATTGCGACGACAATGCACTGACTTCCAAAGGTTTGTGCAGCCCTGCGAACAAACTCGGGATTTTTGACTGCAGCTGTGTTTATTGAAACCTTATCTGCTCCTGCAGATAGAATTGCATTTATATCCTCTAAGCTAGCAATTCCTCCCCCCACTGTGAATGGTATGAAAACGTTTTCAGCCGTTTTTTCAACGATCTCTACCATTGTTTTCCTCCCCTCTGGTGAAGCTGTAATGTCTAGAAACACGAGTTCGTCCGCACCTTCAGAGTCGTATCTTTTGGCAAGTTCTACTGGGTCTCCAGCATCGCGGAGATTGACAAATTCAACACCTTTGACCACCACGGCCTTGCCGTTCTTGTATGTCACGTCGAGACAGGGAATTATTCTCTTTGCAAGCATTATCTTTTCACCTCAAATCTTTCGAATTCTCTTACTTGTGCGTTTCGCACCTCAACATCCCTAACAACCGCAAGCGGCGGTCCCTGACGTACAGTAGAAATAAACTTCTCAAGAGATTCTTCTTCTCCTATAGCATAAATATAAACCCTGCCATCTGGCAAATTTTTCACGAATCCTTTTATTCCCAACTCCCGTGCAACTCTTGTTGTGAAGTATCTGAATCCCACTCCCTGAACAATACCGCTCACATAGATCTCTACGGCTCTCATCAAAAAAAGAATCTATTGGGGTTATAAAGTTTTAACCTACTGTTCTGTTGCTGCTAAGTCCCCCCTTCCGAAAAGGGATACGGCAGGGAAGATGGGCGGTATTAAAACTTAGTTTCAACGAATCGCAACGTAAAGAGATGCTGATCAGCTACAAATCCCGCATTTATCCATAAAAAACGATTGAAG
>CAYSRI010000036.1:0-782 GCA_964433405.1 uncultured archaeon
CTCTGTCGAAGTCCTTTGGTATCCATGAATACTTGTTCAGGTCTAATGTGAGGTATGGTCTCCAGTGCTCTCTTTTTCAGTTCAAAGTATGCATCTATTAAGTCGTTTGGAGCTTCTATTGGGATTCTGTAGCTTTTGACTGCTTCCAATCAAGCTCACCCTTTAAAATCTTCTCTATGTCGCTTTTGTAGTATCTGAGCTTCCCGCTTGGAAGCCTGACAGCCCTGATCAGGCCTTTCCTGTACCAGCTCCAAAGGGTTTTGTTGCTGACCTTCAGCATTGCTCTGGCTTCTTTAGGAGTAATGAGTTCTTCATTAGTCATTAGAGAAATATAAAAATAAAGTAATAATTAAATCTTCTATGTAGAAACTGTTGAGTACGGCGTACTTCACAGTTCGCCTGTATCCTTTTTCAGCCTTGAAATCATGGCTTTTTTCATCCTCGTGTACAAATTGCCTAAGTCCTCAAAAAACAGTATTGGAAGACTTAAAACTGCATTACTCGTTGGTTGGCCGAATTCATCGTAAAACTTTAGTAGTGGGAACAAGAGCAAGCATATCACGATTGAGAAGGTGAATAGAACCAAAAAAGAGTTTCCTTCGAGGAATACAAGGTGTGAAAGTATTAGACCTCCGAAAATGCTTCCTAAAGCAGAGAAGAAATCTTGCATCCAGTCTCCTACTGCATAAAATGGGGCAGAGTGCTTTTTGCGAGTCATGTCTGCAATGGCGTTCATGAAAGCTATGCTTGGAGCCGATGTGTAGAAACCATGCAGAATGTAT
>CAYSRI010000036.1:792-3037 GCA_964433405.1 uncultured archaeon
AGAATTTGAAGTAGGATAAGATGAAAAGAATCGTTGAAAGAACGAAAGAGATAATCGAGATTGCAAGCAGGGGTCTGTTTCCAAACCTGTCAGAGATCGTTCCAGCAAATCTCAACGAGTAGATAGAGGAAACATGTGCTATGAATGCAAAAACGAGAATGAGCCAGATAGGATATCCCAAAACTTTGAGCACGTAAACTGCGAAGAACGTGCGAGATGCATTCAATGAAAAGCAAAAAGCAGAATAAAGGAAGGTCCATGTCAGGAAGTTGGTATCTTTTAGTGGGGTGACCAATTTTGGTTCGCTTATTCTCCTAGACTTCACATTCTCTATGTTACTTAGGAAATAAACGCTTGTAATACCTCCAAGAAAAGCTATGAAGAAGAGTATCGGAAAGGCAGATTTATCGAATTTCTCGAATAGCCAGATCTGCAATATAAAAGCAGGAATTGCTGCGATTTTTCCGAATGCCAATCTTTTAGAAAGCATTTCTCCCATTTTTGCTCCATAAAGGAGATCCCTCATCCATGAACTCCAACTTACTGTCAGCAAATCTTCGCAAATGTTGTATATGAGGTAGAATACCGCAAACATGAGTATTTCGTAAGGACCATCTATAAATGATGAGATTGCAATTGCAAGAACTGAATTCTTGGCCACAAAACTTCCAAAAACCGCAATTCTTTTCCTACTCCTTTTTTCAACGAATTTTGCTGAGACTATTTGGGTTAGGGTCGTCATATAGGGTATTGCCACCAGAACTCCGATCAAGAAATCACTTGCACCAGCAAGGGTAAGATATGAGCTTATTATTGTAGCAGTGAGCAATGAGTAGGTTATTTGTGAGAAAATACCTTCTCTGAAAAAATTCTTTAAACTCCTATCACGGTCGTGGAGTTCTATTTCCATCGGTTTCAGATCTCAAAATTGTTTTTAAATGTAGCTAAAAAATTGGAATTTAATTAATCTTTCTTTAAATCCAGTCCATATTTTTCTGCATTGCGGTCTGCTATCCTTTGGATTTCCGCAATTATCTCTTTACCTCTCGGATCCACAAATAGGTGCCTGAATCTTCTTTGCAGCTTCAGATACTCCTCAACAGGCTTTCTCTCCTTTATTTTTCTTACTGTGATCAAAGTTCCATTCTTGAACTCAACGATCGGATAGAGCGCTGTCTCTATTGCTAGATTTCCGACTTTCACAACATCTTTTCCTTCAATGCCCCATCCAGTCACGCAGGGGCAGTGGATTTGAATATACTTCGCCCCATCAATCTTTGCCGCTTCCTTGACTTTCCTCCTTATATCCGCAGGCAGAACCGCGCTTGAAGTTGCAACGTAGGGAGATCCATGGGCTAACGCGATAGCCACCATGTCCTTTTTCCTGCCCATCTTCCCGAGTTGAATTTTTCCGGGTGGTGTAGTTGTTGTTGCCTCGCCTAATGGCGTTAACCCGCTCTGCTGGTGCCCTGTGTTCTGATAAGCTTCGTTGTCAAGGCAGATGTATATGACATCGTGGTTTCTGTCGAACATCCCGTGAAGAGTGAGACCTATATCCGCAGTGGCCCCATCTCCAGCCAGAACTACAACCTTCCCTTCATCTTCTCTTCCCAAGATCTTCAGCGCCTCTGAAATCCCGCATGCCACAGCAGCCGTGTTGTCGAACAGAGAGTGAATGTAGGGTACCCCCCAGGCGTTCTTGCCGTACTGGGAACTGATAATCTCCAAGCAACCCGTTGAGTTTGCGACGAAGCATTTACCCTCCAGAGCATTCAGAATATTTCTAACTGCAATCGCAAGCCCGCAACCGGGACAAGCTCCGTGTCCTCTACCGAAATATCTCACGGAATCACCTCCTCGAACTCCTTTACTCCCTTGAATCCGCTGCTCTCCTTGCCGAGGATCGCATCTTCTAGCAGTTTCTCCAAAAACTCCTTCGGGATATCTCTACCACCCAAACCGAGAATCAGTGAAATTATCTCTGCCGAAAAGCCGTACAAGGCGGACTTCAATTCTATTGAAAGGTTGCCCTCGTAGCCTAGGCTTAGCGATCGGTCAACTACTATGATTTTCTCTGCATCGTTCAGCGATTTCTTGAGTTCTTCCACAGGGAATGGTCTGAATGTTCTTATCTTTATCAGGCCTATGTCGTACCCTTTTCTCCGCAAATCTTCAACAATCTTCCTCAGAAGTCCCACAATTGATCCCATGGAAACAACAAAAATTCTCGCATCGGGATAAACTA
>CAYSRI010000036.1:3067-11417 GCA_964433405.1 uncultured archaeon
GCCCATTCTCTGAAGACTTCATTCATCACAACTTTAGCTCTTTCCATCGCATTATGCATAGCGACCTTGAACTCCATGTAAATGTGCGGTGGTGCGTAGCAGCCAAATGCAAGAGGTTTTTTCGTTGTGAGATACGCAGGCGGCTGATATGGCGGTAAGAAATTGTCAACAATGCTTTGATCGAGCAAGTCTATTGGTTCGTAGGCATGAGTCAGCTTGTATCCGTCCATACAGACCATGGTCGGTAGAAGGATCTTTCTGTTCTCGGCTATTCTGTAAGCCTGCGGAATTGCGTCATGGGCTTCTTGGTTGTTCTCCACATATATCTGAATTATCCCTGCATCTCTCAAGGTCATGCTATCCTGTAAATCGTTCCATATGCTCAGAGGTGCGGAAACCGCACGATTTGTGTTAACAATAACAATTGGCAATCTCATTCCGGCAGCATTGAAGAGGACCTCGCTCATTAGAATAAGTCCTTGGCTGCAGGTAGCTGTGAACGTTCTAGCCCCTGTTGCTGATGCACCGACCAATATACTTGCAGCAGCAAATTCCGATTCTGCGGTTATATACCTGCATTTCTCAAGCTCTCCGTTTGCATACATCTCAGCAATTATTTCGACGATCTCTGTTTGAGGGGTTATTGGATAAGCGCAAATAACGTTTGGTCTGCAAAGCTTGACGGCATGAGCAACAGAGTAAAATCCCCTTACAACCTTCATCATCTTAACCACCTCAGCAGACCTCAAGTCTGAAAAGTTCCTTAATTTCCATCTTTATTGCTTCATGAGGGCAAACAGAGGCGCAGACTCCGCATCCTTTGCAGTATCTGTAGTCAACGACTGCAAATTTCTCCTTATCGAGCTCTTTTATCTCTATACAACCTTCTGGGCAGAACTGTTCACAGATCCTGCAGGCCGTGCACTTTTCCTTATCAATATAAGCCCATTCTGTTCCCCAGTCCCCTGTTTTTAGATTTTCAGACTGCAAAGGCTCCGAAATCGCTCCAAGATTTATTTTCAGCTTCATCTGCACATCACCTTCATTTGATTGTAGGCTTCTTCTATCAGCAGCTTATTCTTTTCAGCAAGAGCCCCTTCGAATAACTCTTCAGCCGTCTCCTTCAGCGTTTCAAGCTTTAAAATTCCAGTAGCTCCTGCAAATGCTCCAACCATAGCAGTATTTGTTATGGGCCTCCCGAGGATCTTTATTGCAAGCTTTGTGGCATTTATGGTTACAACTCTTGCTTTTATCTTGATCTCCGCTTTCAAGTCTTCAGATGCTTTAGGATAATTCGCGATTAAAGTACCACCATCTTTCAAACCCGAGGTTACATTTACAGCTTCAAAAACACTTGGATCCAAAACCACAACATAGTCTGGTCTGTAGATCTCGTCTCTTACAACTATTGGCTCGTCTGAGATCCTTAGAAAAGATGCTACTGGTGTACCTCTCTTTTCAGCACCGAAAGTTGGAAATGAGAGTGTGTAGTAACCTTCTTTGAACCCTGCTACCGCTAGGAAGTCAGCCGCAGTTACGACTCCTTGACCTCCCCTTCCATGGAACCTGACTTCAATCAACATGCTCAACAGCCAAGGTGTGGTTTAAAAAATTTTTTGATTTATGGTCCAAAAATTAAAATTTCTTAAAGATTTCAATACTAATTTTTGCCAAAATCTACAAATTTTTGGTCAATTTATGTGGAAGATTACAACATTTTTAATTCAAGTACTATTAACTAAATCACTTATTTTAACTTACGTCGCTGCTAGTCCCGTTCCGAAAATTCCTCTCACTACTCGCCTTCAAGGCTGAAAGAGCTGGAAGGCAGGTGGTGAGAGTTAAACCAAGAAATACTTCTAAGAGAAGCTCCAACTGTGGTTATATTTTTGAAAATCTAACACTAAAGGGCAAGTTCTCTCGAAGCGATAAGCTCTTGCTTGAGCGAGGTAGTTCACTAGAATGATCATTCAGAAATAATGGCCTGAAAATTCGAAGCCAAGCCCTATTCATTTAAGCTGCAAGTCCGGGTTTTTGTACACCCATCCCTATACTAGCCGTATTTTTCGCATTGTTCCCTTACGGAGCAAATCCTGCATCTGGGCCCTTCTGTTCTAGGAGGAATCGATTTTATTTTCCTCATCTCTTCAAGAAGTAATTCAAGTCTTCTTTTTTCCTTCTGGTCGAATTTTATTCTGAACTCTTTTTCCTTTTTACCGATATAAACCAAAGAACCATGTGAAACTCGGTAGCCAGCATCCTCTAGCAGGGCGCAGTAGGCAATAAGCTGCATTAAATGTGACTTAAAAGGTCTCTCGGGCGGTTCTCTGGCCTTGATTTCTACAGGTATGAAAAAATCTCCTCTTTTGAGCACGACATCGGGAATACCTGTAAGTAGTAGTGAGCGAGAAAATAATGGCTCCTTAAATTTCAAAAGTTCCTCTTTTCTCGAATCGACATGCAAGACCCTACCCTCCGGAATTCCGCTTCGTTTTCGGGTTTTTCTGGATCTTTCAATAAGCCCAATGGCTCTCAGAATAACTCCAATTGATAAAACAAGCAGAAGAAAAATCAAGCCAATAAAATCCATATAACCACCAAAAGTGAGATTAGACCGAGTAAGCCAAGCAATAGGAGTATTTTTGCACTTCTTTCGAGCTTTTCGGTTTCAGCTGCGCTTGATGTCGCGATTTCATGTAGCCGTTCACCTTCTCTTAAAGATTCGGTCTCTACCCTCACACCAGCATATCTTTTTAGATACCATGCGCGAGGGCAGAAGAGGTAGTCCGAAATCTCGGATGCACGGATCACAATTCTCTCTCCAGACTGCAGATCATTTTGGGAATTTTTATCTTTGGCCATCTGAACACCTAAACCCTACAGACCTTAGTCTTACGAAATTCCTGCCCAATCTGCTTTCATTGAAGCCTGATATCAGAATGTAGTCAAGGGCACTTCCCTTTGCTTCACCTATTTGGGCATGTTTCACTAGAGCGGAAAATCTTCCACCTGACAAACCATCACCGATTATAGCATACCCCTGTGCGGTCTCTTTTACGATTTTAGCTCCGGACAAACCCCTCATGGATCTGACATCTCCGATATTTTGAAGTTCTTTCTCGAGTTCTCTTTTGATCTTGGGTATTCTTGAAACCCTCCCGGAAAGCAAAATAACGGCGGGATCTCCGACCGTGTAGTGAACCTGATAAACGGCCTTGCAAACGCTCTCAACCATTGCCTGCATGCACATCCTGCTCTTCCAGTTGCTTTCTGACGTATCCACCAGCTCCTCTGGTGTTGCAACACCTGCGATGGAGGCGCAGCCTGTGGTGAAGACATCTTTCTTCTCAAATCTTCCGACAGCTTGGGCAACCTCCAAATCCAGAGCGCCTGCGGTTAGGAAGCCTGGACCAGGGGTAAAGGAGCCACCAACTCCGTCAACTATTTTGCCGTCTTTCACTCCGATCACTGCGTTGTATCCGAAACCCATCTCAACGTGGATGTAGTTCACTTCTCCGTAATCCAGTCCGCAGTCCGTTGCTACTTCATGTGTCCCGAGAACCGTAACAGCAAGTTTGTCTGCAGTTCCCATGTCAATTTTGTTTAGCTTCCTGTGCAGCGGGATTGTCGGCAGATTTATCACACCAGGAATTAGTATCTTCTTTGCATTGAAATCATACAATCTTTTGGCAAATTTCGTCATTGCGAGGTAAATGTTTGCCCCTAAAACACCCTTCGCGACTCCCTCCTCTATTTCCTCCTTGGTTGTAGCTAGAACGAAAGTGTAGTACCATTCTTCTAGCAGCTCTCTCGGAATCCGCTCAAGGTCCATCACCTCAACTCCGTACCCTGAGGGGACAACTATCAAGTCAATCGGCCGCATTTCGTTGATTTTCTCCAGAAGCAAATCTGGATTAATTGCCACATCTCTTGTTTCCAATGATGCTTCCCCGGCTATTTCGCTCTTCTCCAGAAGACATAGATCCATTGACTTCGTTCCTGGATCTATTCCGAGAACCCTCACAAGAAATCACCTACTCATTCAATTTCGTTGCGTTGATAAAATTTTTACTCCATGATTTCTGGGAATGCCAAGTTCTATTGACGCTTTAAGGCCGTAGCTTTTTAGCCAATCTTCGGCCTGAAGCTTTAAATTTTCGAAGTCTTTTTTGTAAATCAGCCCGTAGATCGTTGGACCCCAAGAACTCTGCCCGAATCCGAATGTTTTCTGCCTTAAGAAGTCGATGATAACTTCTAGATCCCTTCTAAAAATTCCGCCCTGATAGTTTTCGAAGTGTTTTCCTACCAGTAGCTGAATTTCTGAGAGGAATCTACCAAAATCTTCAATTTTTCTTTCCCTTATAGCCGGGATCAGCCCTAGCAGAATTCTGTGCGAAATTTTTTCTGCGATTTCGCTTCTGCTGGTTACTGAGCTCATTATCGGCCTTTCCTCGACTTCGTCAAAACCTCTACCTAGTTTTGGAATGATCAGCAAGAAGGCCCAGTCCTCGGGTATCTCCTCCCTAAAAGCGAGCGGGGGAAATTCACCCCTCACACCAGCATCTATCACGAAACCGCCGTACTTGAAAACGTATGTGCTGACTCCTGAATTTTTACCCCTTCCCAGTACTTTTGAGATCTTTTCTATCTCAACATCGATTTTTTTCAGTTTTGCGATTCCGAATCCAACAGCAAGCTTTAGCTGGGTGGTAGAACCGAGCCCTATGTGCCTTTCTATCCCTCTTTCTACCTTAATATGGTAATCAAACCCCGTTTCGAACTTCTTGTCCATTCTTTCCATAGCATCCTTTATGTCCTTTTTATCTTCTTCGTTTTTGGCAATTATCTCTGGCGTGTCACTCTTTTCCAACCTCAAAAGATAACCGTATTCGATTCCCACACCAATTGAACCGAACCTTCTGCCCAAACTGCCCGAAGGATCGATAATACCGAGATGAAGTCTCTTTGGCGTGTCTATTAGCATCAGAATAGTTTTTATATACTTTTTTAAAACCCTTTCTATGCGCTTTGAGGGCTCGAGGTGTAGTTCACGGCTCATAATCCAATTACCGTCTTTCTTTGGTCGATTTCAATCCTAGCGATATACGCCAGTTCTGTTATTTTGAAGACGAAAAGGAACTCTGAAGAAACTTCGACGTAAATTTCATCAGCTCTGGGTATTATTTGGTTGGGGAACGCAAATTTTTAATATTTGGAATTACCGAATAGATTTATGATAAAAATCGTATGTTTTTCTCCGATTCCGGAGCCAGTTGTTTCAGCTCTTGTATCTTCGGTCTACAGTGGCGATTTTGAGGTGAGAGTTGTTAGCGAGTACGATGAAGAGGCCGTTGTCGACGCGGATATAGTTATAGGCGATTATACGTTTAGAATCCCCATTACAGGGAGTATGATGAGAAAAATGAGGAAAATAAAGCTCATACAGCAACCTTCTACTGGGTACAACCATATAGACATTGAGGCTGCCAGAAAGCTTGGTATAAGGGTCGCAAATGTTGGAGGGGTAAATGCGCTTAGCGTGGCCGAGCATACGATTATGCTGGCTCTTGCGCTAATGAAGAGGCTAATATACGCGAACGATAGCGTCTTTGGTGGTAGATGGGAGCAGGATGAGATGGCAAACCTTGGTATATATGAGCTCTATGAAAAGACTTGGGCGATCTTGGGGATGGGTGCTCAGGGGAGGGAAGTGACGAAGAGGCTCCAAGGTTGGAGTGTGAAAATAATCTATTACGATATTAAAAGGGCTGAAGATATCGAGAAAACTTACGGTGTGGAGTTCAGGGAATTTGAAGATCTGTTCAGGGAAGCAGATATTCTGAGTATCCATCTGCCGCTCACCGAAAAAACCAGAGGTATGATCGGTGAAAAAGAGCTAAGATCGATGAAAAATAGCGCTATACTGATAAACGTGGCAAGGGGGGAAATCGTTGATGAGAGAGCATTGATTAGAGCGATCAGAGAAGGATGGATCGCTGGCGCAGCTTTGGATGTTTTTTCAAAAGAACCTCCAACTGGAAGCGAGCTCTTAGCCCTTAAAGGGTACAACGTAATCCTCACACCCCATATCGCAGGTGCCACAAATGAAGCGAGGATCAGGATCATAAGAGAGGCAATCGAAAACATCGGAAGGGCCTTAAAAGGTGAGGAAGTCAAATATGTTGTGAGCGGGTGAGAGTATGGACGTTGCTCACGCGATCTGTGATTTTCTCGAAAAAGCAGGTGTGAAGAGAATCTACGGCATAATCGGGACCTCTATTGTCGATTTTGTTGATGCCCTTTATGATTACAAAGAAAGTATTCGCTATATTTCTTGCCGCCACGAGCAAGTTTCGGCTTCAATGGCAGATGCTGAGGGAAGATTGACGGGTTTTCCAGGTGTTGCCCTTGTTCATGCCGCTCCAGGAACACTTAATGCGGCGATAAGCGTCGCCAATGCATACAAGGACGGTTCTCCGATGGTAGTGATATCTGGGGGAGCGAAAAGGAGGCTTTACGGCAAGAACACAATGCTTGAGGTTGACCAACAGGCAGTAATGAAACCGATAACAATGGCATCATTCAGAATAGATAAACCCGAGAGGGTTCAATCTGCAATTGCAAAGGCCTTCTCAATTGCCGTCAGGGAATGTGGACCTGTTTACGTTGAGGTTGCCGAGGATCTTTGGATCGAGGACAGCGAAAAGGAAGAAGCGGTCATTGAAACGGTAAAACCTAATGCACAGGATAATGAAGTAGAAAAGGTTGCAAGGATGCTGAAAGAGTCAAAAAGACCGCTAATCCTTGCTGGGATGGGCATAAACTGCATTGAGGGAAGTAGATTGCTGACCAAGTTTGCCGAGCAGTGCAGAATTCCTGTGGCCACCACGGGTAACGGAAGGGGTGCAATTAATGAAGAACACGAGCTTTGTCTCGGAAGAGCGGGGTTTGGCGGCGGAAGCATTCATGCCGATAATGCAATTTTGCATTCCGATTTCCTTCTCTGCCTTGGATGCCAGCTTTCTGATGTCACGACTTACGGCTACAACTGGATGCCTGGAGGGAAGATTGTTGCGGTTACGCTTGACAGAGAGGCGGCCAGCAAGATTGTTTACACGTTGGTAAGCTACTGCGACGCCGTTGATTTTTTGAAGAAACTTGCGTCAAAGATCGGTGATTACAGAACCCCTGAGGAATGGCTGAAGGAAATAGAAACCTGGAGAAAAAGCTGGGTCGGGATGCTGAAATGGGCTACAGATGAGAAATACGAGGGTTTTGCGAACCCCTCACTGTTTTTCAAGAGGCTAAACGAGGCTTTGCCGTCAAATGCAGTAGTTGCTGCAGGTCAGGGAATGCACGTTCTATATGCGCAGGCTTTTCTGAAGGCAAGAAGACCCAAAAGCTATATTGCTGCGACGAATCACGGTGCAATGGGCTTTGGCTTTCCGGCAGCTATGGCAGCTTCGCTTCTTGGCTACACCGGAATTGCGGTGGTCGGAGATGGAGAGTTCATGATGACCTCTCAGGACCTCGAAACTGCGGTGCGCGAAAAAATACCTGTGAAGGTTGTTGTGGTAAACGATAACAGCTACAGAGTTCTTTATTTCCGACAGAAGCTTCAGAAGGGCGGAAGAATCTACGGAACACTGCATTCCAACCCTGACTTTGCAAGGCTGGCTGAAATCTTTGGTGCAGAAGGAGTGACTGTCAGCTCTGACAGTGAGGCTGAAAAGGCCATTAAAGCAATGCTGCAGTCAGAAAAACCCTTTGTCTTGGATCTGCGCATTTCACCTGATTCTTTTGCTCCTTTCAACGCCGAGGCAAGTGTCAGGATGTGACCTTAATGGCGCCTCGCGAAACAGTAAAATAATTTCATAGGTAAAAAATAGTAATTGATAAACAATACTTAAAGTGGAACTGGGTTTTAAAGCCGTTATTCGTTTTTGATAACGAAATATTTTTTTATCAAATTCAAGTAGCTGCGATATGGAACTTAAGAAGATCTTTGCTACGATGCTTGTCATCGTGATACTCGTTCTTGCGGTGATCGCCTTAACACTCAATTCTCAAAATAAAAAGACCGAAAAAATTGTAATATTCCATGCTGGCTCTCTTAGCGTTCCGATTGCAGAAGTCAGCAGAGAATTTAAAAAAATTCGCGGAATTGAAATCCAAGCCGAAGCAAGCGGAAGTGTAGAAGCTATAAGGAAGGTTACCGAGTTAAGCAAAAAAGCTGATATCATAGCTGTCGCAGACTATTCCTTGTGCGAGAAAATGCTGATGCCGAAATACGCTGAATTCTGTATCTTGTTTGCGATGAATGAGATTGTGTTAGCCTATTCAAAGAACA